>QKGJ01000160.1 GCA_003251275.1 Ignavibacteria bacterium | reverse complement strand
GGTTTGCCCTTGATGTTGTTCGGGATAGTTCCGCCGGTGTTGACCAGAGAAGTATTCTGGGAAAGAATTTGCTTAATGTGCTCGGTCTCGATATCTACAATCGTGATAACCAACCGACCCCGGGAGGGGACAACGAGTTTGATTTCCGTGTTGACCGAACGATCGATCCGGTGCGCGGTGAGGTGATCTTCCCTTTTGTGAGACCATTTGATGTAGGAATTGATTCAGCATTCCGATCAGAACCTGATTCCATTCGACGCATATATAGGTTTCCAGAGATTTACGACACAACGATGTCTGTCGCTTCGCGTCTACCGGGGAACAAGTATGCGATCAAAGGGAAGGCAACCGGTGAATCCAGTTCGAAGTTCAATCTCGGTTTCAATATTGTTGAAGGAAGTGTCCAGGTTCTCCTGAACGGCGCCGCACTGACACCAAACGCAGATTATACCGTTGACTATATTCTGGGCGAAGTAGTCATCAGAAAAGCAGAGGCACTCCTTCCAGGCGCAAATCTCCAGATCAAGTTTGAGCAAAACGATCTTTTCCAGCTTGCGTCGAAGACACTGCTCGGTGCACGAGGAGATGTTGCTGTTTCGCAAAAAACAAATTTTGGGTTCACTGTGATGAATCTGAATCAGCAATCCCTCAGCGATAAGGTACGATTAGGCGAAGAACCGAATACGAACACTGTCCTTGGTATTGACGGCGCCACCTCATTTGAACTGCCGATACTTACCAAGGCAATTGACGCGCTGCCGTTCATTGACACACGTGATGTCTCATCGATGAGAATATCAGGCGAGGCTGCCTATGTTCTCCCCGATCCGAACACACGGAAGAGTTCCATTCAAAGTGATGGCGGCTCAGGCGTGGCATACATTGATGATTTCGAAGGTGCCAGGCGTACTATTCCTCTTGGCGTCAATTTCTTGCAATGGACGCAGGCAAGTCATCCAGCAGACCAGTATTCCCGTTCAACCATCGGAACTGACTCTGCTGCCTTCATGAATCATAAAGGAAGAATGATCTGGTACAATATTCTACCAACATTGGACAGGTTGACAGACGTGTTTCCAAACAAGCGGGTTGGAAATGCAGCAAACGATCAGGTAACTGTCCTTGATATCAATTATTTCCCGAAACTCAGGGGACAGTTTAACTATAGTAATCCTCTAGAGAATGCCGCTTCTCCCTTGAACTGGGCAGGCATCATGAAACCGATATCGCTTGCGCCAACAAAACTCCTGGCGGAGAATATCAGCTACATTGAAATATGGATGCAGGTAGATTCGAAGCGATCATTCACCGATCCAGACACACTGTATTTAGACCTGGGCACAATTAACGAAGACGCCATTCCTAATAATCAACTCAACTCGGAAGATCTGATTCTGAATCCGAACCCTACCGGAACGTTGCAGCCAGGCGAGGATATTGGATTGGACATGGTCCCGGACGAACAGGAACCTGGATACAATCCATCCACAAATCCAGATCCGAGTGGTGATAACTATTCATACAACAACACTATTCGTGATTTTTCCCATATCAATGGCACCGATGGCAATCTCAACGGTCCGGGAGGGCGAACACCGGACACAGAGGATCTCAATTTTAACGCGGGTCTTGATAGAATAAATGACTACTTCCAATACAAACTGGCCTTAGTACCCGATTCTTCAATGAATCCGCAAATAGTTGGTGGAGGGAACCGGGGCCCCAATGGTCTTCCATGGTATCAATACCGGATTCCGATCAGGGATTTTGCTGCCGCGGTCGGTACTCCCGATCTGGATCGCGTTGAAACAATTCGACTATATTTTGTAAACGCGCGGGATAGCATTACAGTCCGAATTGCCGACTTCAGTCTTGTCGGCAACCAATGGGAGGAAGCGGATAAGAATGATACCACGTTTGCAGTGAGTGTGGTAAGTATTGAGGAAACTCCTGATTACAAAAGTCCCCCGGGAGTTGTCCAGGAACGGGACAAAACCCGTCCGGACGAAAATATCTTTGCTAACGAACAGTCCCTCGCGGTTACGCTCACTGATTTTCTTGATGGGCGCGAAAGAGAAGCGAGAAAGTTTTACACTTTCAGACCGCTCGACGTGTTCAATTATAAGACGATGAAGATGTTTGTGTGGGGTGATCCCTCGCTTCAATACATTGACGAAACCAATTATGACGCAGAATTTTTCTTTCGATTCGGCGCGGACACGTCCAACTTCTACGAGTACCGCGCTCCATTGCGCGCCGATTGGAATAACGAAGTTATTATCAACTTCGAAGAACTCACAGCGATTAAGCAGGGACGAGATTCGGTCAATATCTTCTCTCGTCCCCACCCAGTGACCGGTGGACCACCTGGTTCGGCATACCGTGTCCTGGGGAATCCCTCTCTTACGCAACTACGCTACCTCGCCCTCGGTGTGACCAATCCCTTAGATAAGGGGGTACCGGGTAGGCCGCTTAATGGACAGGTACGTTTCAATGAACTACGTGTCATAAATGTGGAGGATTCGCCCGGTCTTGCGTACCGCGTCGATACGCAGTTGAAGCTGGCGGATCTCGGCACGGCTGGATTCAACTACGCACGCACTGATCCGAATTTCCATTCGCTGGAGCAGCGATTCGGTTCGCGGCAAACCGGGACGAACTGGGGAGTGAATACTTCCGTGCAGCTTGAGCGTTTCTTCCCGACGACGTGGGCAGGGACGTCGATACCGTTCTCCTACTCGCACACGGAAAACCAGGTAGAGCTGAAGTATCTCCCGAACTCGGATATTCTGGTATCCGCCGCCGCGCAACAGGCCGCGGAAGCGGTTCGCCAAAAAGGAGGGAGTGAACTGGAAGCTCAAAATGCCACGAACGAGGTCATCAATTCATCACAATCGAAAGTCGTTACGGAAACGTATGCAGTCCCCAGTCTTCGATTCGGCTTTCCGACGAACGATTGGTTTATTCGCGATACGTTCAACAAGCTGACCCTTGGGTTCAATTACACGACCACCAAAGAGAGAAGTCCTGCCGTATCGTTTCGGAATGCATGGTCGTGGAACGGGAGCATGCGGTATGCCGTTACCCTTCCACCAGATTACTCGATTACACCCTTTACAAATTTGTTCGAGGGTCTGTGGGGTCTCGACGAGTACAAGGGATATAAGCTATTCTTCCCGATCACTTCGCTTAGCTGGTCAATTGCCGTCGCCCGAGGCAGGAACGTCTCCCAACAACGACAAATCGGGTCACAAGAATTCACTACAAGAAATTTCACCGCGTCGCGCCAATTCGGTTTTTCGTGGAAGATCAGTGAGAACGGACTACTGAGTCCCTCAGGGGATTACAACGTCAATATCGAATCAAGTCTGTTGCATCTTGAAACCGATAGCCTCGGTCGACAACGGTTGTTTTCTGACATCCTCAATGATATTTTCTTTTCCGACAAGCTGATCAACTTTGGGAGAACATCCCGGTTGACGCAGCGGCTTCAAATAAACACGAGGCCGAACATTCCAAATATCTTCAACATCAAGAAGTACCTGGATCTCACTTTTGGGTACAGTGTCGATTATTCATGGCAGGACAATTTGCAGAACATCCAGGGAAAGTCGTCAGGATTTACCAACAATATCAACCTGTCGTCGAACTTTCGAATGAAGGCGCTTTTTGAGCCGCTTTTCGAGAGTACGTCCGGCTCGGCCCCGCCTGCAACCCCTGCCCCACGTGGGCGCCGAAGTAGCGCTGAAAGTGAACATGCTGTATCCGATACTTCGGCTGCCGCAGACACGACCAAATCGGAAGGTCCATCCAAACTCTCTCGCCTTGGTGAACAACTCAAGTCGCTCACTCGAATTATCATCAAAATACCGTTCCTGGATTACGAGAACATCAATGTTTCCTTCACTCAAACGAACGTCGCGTCGAACTCCGGGGTGGTGGGAAGAACAGGGTTTGCAAATTTCTGGGCTGTTCCCTTTATCCAGGGGCAGCGCGTAGACCAAGGCCCGAAACGACTTTATCAATTGGGTCTCCTCTCCGATCCATCGGGATCACTGACAAATTTCGGGACGCGGTCGAAATTTCCGTTCTTCGGCTGGGATGTCGAGCCAGGAATCCGAGCACCCGGGGCAAACCTCTCCAATAACTATCGGCAGACGAACCGGTTGACTTTCAAGACGAATAGGGCCCTTTGGGAGGGCGCGCGGCTCGATCTGACCTGGAATATCGGATGGTCAACCAACAAGACACAAACAGTCGTCAGCGATTCTCTTGGCATCCAGAACCTTCTCTCCACCACCACCACAGGGAGCATCGATCGCTCATTCCTGACGTTTCCGGATTTCCTTGTCTTCAGCCTGTTCGGGACAGGCCTAAAGAAGACCAGTAAGATTTTTTCGGAGTTGAAACGGAACGGAGATTCCACTCGTACCGAGGATGAAAAATTATCCCAGGCATTTGAGGAAGGATTTGAGGCGCTCCCGTTACTACGCAAGATCTTCGGGCAATATTACCCGCGTGTGAACTGGAGTATCCGTTGGGATGGATTGGAAAAAATACCGATGTTCTCGAATTTTGTGAGCAGACTTTCACTTGATCATACCTATAGTTCAAATTACACACGGAACTTCCGTTCTCTACCGGGAAGAGAAGGGGAGAAGACTGATGGGCAGAGAATCTCGTATGGCTTCAGTCCGTTAGTGGGTTTGAATTTCACCTTCAAGGAAGCGCTCAAGGGCAACCTCGGCGCAAATGTTCGCTACAATACAACCACTTCGTATGATCTTTCCACTGCTCAACGAAGTATTATTGAAACGTTGTCGCAGGAATTATCGGTCACCGCCTCCTACTCGCGGCGAGGGTTCGAGTTCCCCCTATTTGGAGTTTCACTCAATAATGATATCGATATTAGTTTTTCCTACGCTGTATCCGTCAGCAAGAGAAACAGGTTTGAGATCGCGAAGATTGAGTTCAACACCGAAGGCGATCCGCTGGAAGGCTCAACCCGTACAACCATTGAGCCCCGCATACGTTACGTGCTGAGTTCACGCGTTACCGCTTCAGTGTATTACAAGCATATAGCAATCAAGCCGGAGGTCGGCTCGGCTATTCCAGGGACCACCACCAATGAGGCGGGTCTCGACCTGCACATATCGATTCAGCCTTGATTGCTGGAATCAACCTGAAATTGCCTCTTTGTTGCCTTTCGGGACGTTAATGAGTATTTTTTTCAGAGAACCATGGAGTCAGTGAGCCTTATGGTGGACACGAAAGGAAAAATCCTGTGGGTCGATGATGAGATCGACCTTCTACGGGCACATATCCGTCTTCTTGAGGAGAAAGGCTATAATGTTGAGACTGCAACCAACGGGGAAGATGCATTAGGGATGGTAAAAAAGACGGGCTTTGACCTGGTCTTTCTGGATGAAATGATGGCTGGTATGGGGGGTCTGGAGACACTCTCCGGCATCAAGGACATTCGTCCCAATCTTCCAGTAGTGATGGTCACAAAAAATGAGGAAGAGTCCTTGATGGAAGAGGCGATCGGGGTGAAGATCAGCGACTACCTCATAAAGCCGGTGAATCCGAGCCAGGTCCTGATGGCGTGCAAGAAGTTCCTCGAGCGAAAGAAGATATCCGGTCAGGCTGTCTCTCGGGACTACATTCAGGAATTCAATGAAATCTCACTGACCCTGAATGACAACGTTGATTATATTCAATGGATCGACATTTATTCGCGGCTTGTTGCACGAGGAATTGAACTCGATGATCACCCCGAACTTGGATTAACGCAAACTCTGAATGACCAGTGGAGAGAATGCAATCTTGCCTTCGGTCGCTATGTCGAAAGAAATTACAGGAATTGGTTGGAGCAGCCGAAAAACAGGCCAGTGCTCTCGCCTGAGGTCGTTGACAACTACGTATTGCCGGAACTCCAAACGAACAAGTCCGTTATTCTCTTCGTGGTTGATTGTTTACGACTCGATCAGTGGCTGATGATGGAGTCGGTGCTCCATGACTATTACAATATCTCGAAGCAGTATTATTTCAGCATTCTACCGACCGCAACTCCGTATTCGCGGAATGCCATTTTCAGCGGGTCGTATCCTTGCGATTTGGAGACTCGCTTCCCTGAACTCTGGGAAAAAAGCGAGGACGATGAGAATAGCCGCAACAGGTACGAAAAACAGTTTCTGGAAAAACTCCTTGATCGGCGGAGAGTTTCGATCAAGCCGGAACCCAAATATGTCAAGATCATCGACGCTGAATTTGGCCGCGGTATCGAAAACAATATCAATTCCTACGCCCAATCGAAACTCACCTCGATTGTGGTGAATTTTGTCGATATGTTGGCGCATGGCCGATCGGATTCGAGCCTGTTAAAGGAGATTGCTCCGGACGAGTCGGCGTATCGAACGCTGACCCGCTCCTGGTTTCTCCACTCGTCACTCTTCGGGATGCTAAAAACTCTTTCCAGAAACAAGAACGTAACAGTGTTACTTACTACTGATCACGGCAGCATCCGTTGTTTACGGGGGGCGAAAGTCTTAGGCGATCGGGAAGCATCAACGAATCTGCGGTATAAATACGGCCGCAATTTGAAGTCGGAGGCGAAGGAGGCAATCTTCGTTAAGAACCCACTTGATTACAAACTCCCGAAGCGGGGTGTTGCGGTCAACTATATCATTGCAAAAGAGGACTACTACTTCGTCTATCCAACAGACTACCACAGGTATCTGAATCAATACCGTGACAGCTTTCAGCATGGCGGCGTATCGATGGAAGAAATGATTCTCCCCGTTATCAAGCTTGAATCAAAGTCGTGAGAAGCTTTCACTCGCATTCAGTTACAGAAACTCGGGAGATTGCAAAATCATTTTCTCGTTCGTTGGTTCCGGGAACAGTGGTGGCGTTGAAGGGAACCCTCGGGAGCGGGAAGACACAGTTTGTGATTGGCGCATGTGAAGGCCTGGGGGTAACGGCGCGTGTAAGCAGTCCAACCTTCACATTCATCAACGAATATGATGCAGCATTCGGGGGCATCGCCCACATCGATTTGTACAGGGTCGAGGACCCCGAGGCGATCGCTCAGATCGGTATCGAAGAATATTTTTCCCCCCGTTTCATATGTTTTATTGAATGGCCGGAGGTCATGCTCCCCAAACTCCCGGACGACCATCTGATGATCGAGTTTCAGCATGGACGGGAGGATAAGGACAGAGAAATTATTGTGCAAGAAGTTCATCGGGTCTCGGCGTGAACGTCCTTGCGATTGAAACCGCAACGAATGTTTGTGCCGCCGCGGTTGTGACAGAAACCGAGTTGTTCGAAGAACGAACGGAAGAACGGTACGTCCACGCTGAGAAGATCCTCGGCATGATCGATCATGTTCTTAAGAAATCGAACCTAAAGGGGCCGGAGATCGATGGTATTGCAGTGTCGATTGGACCTGGCTCATTTACCGGACTTCGGATTGGATTGAGTGCTGCGAAGGCTTTAGCGTATGCGTGGCAAAAACCGATTCTAGGGGTCCCGACATTGGAGGGTCTTGCATTTCGCGCACTTGAGGAGGAAAAGAGATTCGAGGAAACGCTTATCCTCTCGACAGTGAATGCACGGCGCGATGAAGTATACTGTGGATTGTTTCGACGCGACGGGGAAAGGCTTGTGGTGGAATGGTCTCCGCGCGACATGCGGGTGACTGATCTTCTTCGTAAGATCGAACGAATGTCCATCGTTCTGACAGGAGATGGCGTTGAGAAAATACTGGATGCGCAAAATGGAGATTCGACCGGTTTTCCAATCCGAGCGACTTCGCTCGCCCTTCGCGCGGCCAGTGCGGCTTCAGTCGGAAAGTTGGGGCGCCAAAAATTTCTTGCCGGTGCGGCGGATGATGCGAAGAACCTTGAGCCCGTGTACGTGAAGGAATTCTACACAGCGAAAAAGAAAATAATAGTGCAATGAGCTATGGCTTGGTTTAAGCGATCAAAAGAAAATATTGAGAGCGAAACGCAACGTCGCGAATTACCAGACGGTCAATGGAGAAAATGTGACCAGTGTGGTGAGATTATTCACAAAACAGAGTTGGGGCAGCATGTCTACACCTGCCCCAAATGCGGAACGCATTTCAGGATCGGCAGCAAGGAGTATATCAATTGTTTGTTGGATGAGGGAAGCTTCAAGGAGCAAGACTCGAAAATGCGGTCTGCCGATCCATTGAAATTCACCGACACGAAAAAGTACCGGGAGAGAATTCCTGAGGCAATAAAAAAAACGGGTCTATATGATGCCCTTCGGTGGGGAACGGGGAAAATTGAGAAGAAGAACGTCGTTGTCGCGGTCATGGATTTTTCCTTTGTGGGGGGCAGCATGGGGTCGGTCGTCGGCGAGAAGATCAGCCGGGCAATCGATCGTGCGTGGAAAACGAAATCGCCGTTAATAATAGTCTCGAGCAGCGGTGGGGCACGCATGATGGAGGGGGCGCTTTCACTGATGCAAATGGCGAAGACAAGCGCGAAGCTCGCGCGCCTCGCGGAAGCACGCATCCCATACATCTCGATCATGACAGATCCGACGACGGGCGGAGTGACCGCAAGCTACGCGATGCTGGGGGATGTGAACATCGCTGAGCCCGGTGCGTTGATCGGTTTTGCAGGACCCCGCGTCATCAAGCAAACAATCGGGAAGGATTTGCCCCAGGGGTTTCAGCGGGCAGAGTTTCTCCTCGAACACGGATTTCTGGATATGGTTGTCCATCGAAAAGAGATGAAGGCGACGGTTTCGCGTATCCTCTCCCACCTTTCATAATTTTCATCATCAGAGAAAGCATTTATGAACATTCATGTTCTTGGCGTTCCCATGGATCTCGGCTCAGGCCGGCGCGGTGTTGATATGGGCCCTTCCGCCATCCGGATTGCGGGAGTCTCGGAATGCCTCAAGGATCTGGGGAACAAAGTAACTGATGACGGTGACATCGATATCAAGAACATGGAGGAGATTCGCGTCGGTGATCTGAAAGCACGGTATCTGAAGGAGATCACCCGTGCATCCAGGATCATTGCGCAGAAGGTTGAGAGGATAATGTCACATGATAACTTTCCGTTAATCCTGGGAGGTGACCATTCGATTGCGATCGGGACGGTATCAGGTGTCGCTTCGTTCGCGAAAAAGAAGAGGAAGAAGATTGGCGTCCTCTGGGTGGATGCGCATGGCGACATCAATACACCCGCAACATCTCCTTCGGGTAATATTCACGGCATGCCGTTGGCGGCTTTGCTGGGGCTCGCTCCTCCGGAGCTTTCATCGATTGGCGGGGAGTTTCGCAAAGTCGAGCCAGGGAACGTCGCGCTGGTCGGGATTCGTTCGCTCGACGAGGGAGAAAAAAAATTCCTGAAGCGTGAAGGAGTCCATGTCTACACGATGTCGGACATTGACCGTCAGGGAATTCATCGGGTAATGAAGAAAGCTCTTTCAAAAATCACTGACGGGACCGACTACGTGCATGTCAGTTTCGATCTTGATGCGGTGGATCCCACCATCGCCCCGGGTGTTGGAACGCCGGTTAAAGGTGGGCTCGACTATCGGGAGGCTCACTTGGTGATGGAATTCATCGCCGACTCGGAGGTAATGACATCGTTGGAAATCGTCGAGGCAAATCCCATTCTTGATGAGCACAACACCTCCGCCCAATTTGCAGTGGAGTTGGTTCAGTCTGCTTTCGGCAAAAAAATTCTCTGAGTCGGCCTCATGGTAATTCGAGATATCCGGGAAATGCAAGACAATGCCGCCGACTTCCGCGCTGCTGGAAAACGAATCGCGGTGGTTCCGACCATGGGATATCTCCACGAAGGACACAGTGCGCTAATACGCGAGGCGAAGAATCGTGCAGATGTTGTTATTACCACGGTCTTCGTGAATCCCACGCAGTTCGGTCCTGGCGAGGACTTCGAACGATATCCACGTGACCTTGACCATGATGTCCGCATCGCGAAGAACGCCGGAGCGGGTATTGTGTTTGCGCCCTCCACAGATGCGATGTATGAGCCCCACTTCTCCAGTTTTGTTCTCGTTGAGAAAATCACTTCAGTCCTCGAAGGAAAATCGCGTCCTGGTCATTTTCGTGGCGTTGCAACTGTCGTGGCGAAGCTCTTCCACATTACGCAGCCGCATGTGGCGGTGTTCGGGCAAAAAGATGCCCAGCAAGTTATTGTCGTCCGAAGGATGATTCGTGATTTGAATTTTGCCGTTGATCTGGTCGTTGTCCCAACCGTGCGCGAAAAAGATGGGCTCGCGTTGAGCTCGCGCAACACGTATCTCAGCCCCCAACAGCGACAGGAGGCGGTGGTTCTCTATACCGCGCTGAGCGAAGCGCAAAAGAGCATTGCGTCCGGCACTGTATCGAGCATGGAACTCGTGGAAGAAATGAAGGGGATGATCACGCTGCATTCGAGCGGAGTGATCGACTATGTCTCGGTTGCTGATGCGGAAACATTGGAAGAACTGACAGCGTTGAATGGCCATCCCGAAATTCTCGTTTCCCTCGCGGTTAGATTTGGCCAGACACGACTTATTGACAACATTCTCATAGAACGAAAGGAAAGCAACCATTAAACGTCAAGAGCATGAACTGGCAGTCATCATCATGGCTGCGGGAAAAGGGACCCGAATGAACAATCCATCGATGGCCAAGGTGATGTACGAAATCAACGGGAAGCCTCTTGTCCAGCATGTTGTTGAACTGGCAGAGAGAATTCATTCCTCAAAGATTATTGTGATAGTTGGATGGCAGAAGGAATCGGTGATCCGGCATCTGGGCGCCGAGGGAAAGAAAGTGATCTGCGTTGACCAGAATCCTCAATTGGGAACTGGCCATGCGGTGATGCAAGCGGAACCGATCCTCAAGGGGTTTTCCGGCGATGTCCTTGTGCTTTCCGGTGATGTGCCGCGGCTTCTCGACCATACTCTTGAGGGACTCCTGTCGCACCATCACGAGTCGGATGCCGTCGCGACGGTGCTCACTGCTGAACTTGCCGACCCAACGGGATATGGGAGAATTATTCGTAATGAATCCGGTGAGGTTCTCGGCATTGTTGAGCAAAAGGATGCCACCGAGGATCAAAAAAGGATTAAGGAAATTAATTCAGGGATTTACGTGTTTCAATCGGAGAAGCTCTTTGGTGCGTTGAAACTCATCCGTCCCGCAAATGCTCAGAAAGAGTACTACCTAACGGACGTGTTTGAACAATTCTGGAAATGGAAACTTCGGGTCGCAGCAACAATCGCGTTTGACCCTTCAGAAATTCAGGGAATTAATACACTTGAGCAGTTGGAAGAGGCGCGCGCAGCGATGTCGTAATTGCGATGTTTGACAATCGCGCACTATTTCTGTATTTTTTGATTGGTGATCATTCACCAGAGAACAGGAGACTATTATGAAAGCGGTTGTCCTTGCTTTTGCTTTGATCCTTCTGGGATCAACCTTTGTCACAGCACAGTTCAAGAGTCAGGCGGAACAGGCGAGTCGCGTGACAGAAAGCATCTTTGCTCCCACTGAATCTGCATCATTGTTTGGTTGGTTCAATCCGGAGAAATTTCACATGCGGCACTCGCTGAGTTTTTCCTACGCGACCTTTGGCGGGCAGGGAGTCTCACTTGGAATGTACACGAACAGCATGATGTACGAAATCGCAAACAACCTGAATGCTCGCGCAGATATCAGTCTGAGTTATTCACCATACAATTCACTGGGGTTTGGGAAGAATAACCTCAGCTCCATCTACCTCAGCCGGGCTGAAGTGAACTACAGGCCGTGGGAAAATGTCGCTGTTCAGCTTCAGTACCAGAGTGTGCCGTACGGGACTTATCGCTCCTCATATTTCAATCCGTTTTACAGGGAAAGCGGATTCTGATCACCCTTAGCCTGTACACGCAATACTTTATCTGTAGAATTCGACCGGGTTTCTCGCTTCTGACGCAGAGGGGCCCGGTCGCCGTTATTTTATGAGCCCGAAGAACAAACGCAACAACAAGGCCGCTAAATCCTTTTTCGATCGTTTCAAAACTGAGCCATTCCGAACCTATAGCCTCAACGCGCTGATTGGCCTTTTGGCCATCGTTGTCATCTAT
>QKGJ01000271.1 GCA_003251275.1 Ignavibacteria bacterium | reverse complement strand
CCAACCCGCCAGCCAGCGATTGCAAGGGCTGGTCTTTGGGGAATTACAACACTTCTATGCCCTGCGAAATCGATGGCAGTGGCGCTTTACTCTTAACCATTGCCCCGGAATTGCGGGCCGTGTGGGAAGGCATACCAACTACACACTTCCAGTCTTCCAAATATATCGATTGAAGGGTTAGCTGTTCCGAAAGTTCTCTTTTTGCACTTTCTCTTCTAACGAGAACGGGCACCACACTCCCAAATGGCTTGACTTTCCCCCTTCTGCTCCCTACCATACCTCCGTCTCCGCACGCCTTCTTTTCCCAAAAACTCTCCGTAATCTCAGGGAAAGGACTTGTATTGTTCTCTTCGATTTTCAATAGATGCCACGTATACCCATTACCCGAGAAAACTGACGCAACCAGAAAAGGTATAAACGCCATAACGTGGCGGTTAGCCCCCGGCTAAACGCCATGATGTGGCTTATGGCCAGTAGTTGGTAGCCATTTACGATTATATGACAGTAATGATCAAAATATGAAAACAGAATATCTCCACATCTTAATTCTGATGTTATTTGTTAGTTGTTCTGCAAACGAAAACAGCAAGATCGTCAATAATGAATTAGATCAACTTATAGCTACTTCTCAAGACACTATGGATATTTTGAATGTTTATGAACTAAATATCAAAGAAGGAGATTTGAAAGCAATACGGACGACCTGGTCTGAAGATGCCCGTTGGTTGAATGCTTTTGGTCGAGTATTCGTTGGAAGGGATACCATCATAAATTGGTTAGAATATTTATATAGAATGCCCGGATATGCAGCTTCGAATATTTCTAGACAAGATAATCCTGAAATCAAATTTTTAAGACCAGATGTGGTCATAATACATGAGTATCATGAAAGGGAAGGTCAAATAATAAATAATCAGGTTACACCGACAAGAAAAATTAATACAACCTATGTGTTGACTAAAGAAAATGGGATTTGGCTAATAAGAGATAAGGTAACTATGGACGAAAGAGAACGATCTAACTAGAATAATAACAAACGGCTACCAACATGGGCTTAGCGAAATGGCGGGTGAGATAATAAAAACTAAGATAATTAACCTTAATGCCGCCACTTCGCCAAGCCCTGAACGTTACGCTATGAGAAATAAACATTAGTACAGGCAATCCCTTGCCTCTTCCACCAGACATCTCCCGTCTCTTCAATTCGCTCCGCCCTAAAGTCCTGGCGTATGTGAAGCTCCACCCAATACTGAGTCTCTCGGTTTCGGCGGCAATCCTTGCAGTCATCATCTGGTATTTCTCGGCGGATGGCGTCACCGCTACGGCGGACCTGAGCGTCAAACCCGCGAAGGGGCTCTTCCAGGTAACCGTCACGACCACCGGCGAGCTTCAGGCGAAGAACTCCATCAACATCATGGGCCCGGAGGGGGCACGCGCCGCCAATATCTGGCAGATGAGAATTGCCAACATCGTGCCGGAGGGCACGGTGGTGAAAAAAGGAGAGTTCGTTGCGGAGCTGGACAAGTCGGAGGTGACCGGGAAGTTCAAAGACTCACAGCTCTCGGTGCAGAAGCTGGAGGCCCAGTTTCTGCAAACAAAGCTGGACAGCACGCTCACCCTCTCCCAGGGCCGGGATGAGCTGGTGAACCTGTTCTACGCGGAAGAAGAAAAACGCCTCGTGATGGAGCAGTCCACCTACGAAGCGCCGGCGATGAAGCGGCAGGCGGAGATCGAATACGAGCGCGCAAAACGTGCGCGCGAGCAGGCCAGCAAAAACTACGTCACCAAAACGCGCCAGGCCATCGCAAAGGCCGAGGCCGCCGAGGCCGATCTGAAAAAAGAACGGCAGCGCATGGAACTCTACCAGAAGACGATGGAGGAGTTCACCATCAAAGCGCCGGCAGACGGGATGGTTGTCTACGCGCGCGAGTGGAACGGAAAGAAAAGAGTGGTCGGCAGCACCGTGAGCGCGTGGGACCCGACCGTCGCAACCCTTCCCGACCTGCGCGATATGGAGTCGATCACGTACGTGAATGAAGTGGACATACAGAAAATTGCGGCGGGACAGAAAGTGACGCTCAAGCTCGATGCAGACCCGAACAAGAAACTGACCGGGGTCGTGAGCACCGTGGCCAACATCGGGGAACAGCGCCCCAACTCCGACTCCAAAGTTTTCGAAGTCCGCATCAAGGTCAATGAATCCGATACCACCCTCCGCCCTGCCATGACCACCGCGAACGAAATTCTCGTTGCGCAGCTGGACACCGCGCTCTGCGTGCCGCTGGAATCGGTGCACACGGAGGGGAATATGACATTCGTCTATAAAAAGAACGGCGGAAGCGTTGTGAAGCAGGAAGTAGCGCTTGGATTGCTGAACGACAACGCGGCGGTGGTGCAGCGCGGCATCGACGAGGAAGACGAAATCCTTCTCACCATCCCACCCGAACCGGAGAAGCTGGATACGATTCATCTGGAAGCCGAATCGCCATGATGCAGCAATTCGGCCAGAGCGTGCTCACCGCGCTCGAGGCAATTACCTACAACAAGCTCCGCGCTTTTCTCACCTCCCTGGGCATCATCTTCGGCGTCGGTTCCGTCATCTCCATGCTCGCCATCGGTACCGGGGCCAAGCAGGAAATCCTCGAACAGATGAAGCTGCTCGGCGCGAACAACATCATCATCACGCCGATTGTCGAGCAGGAGGAGGGAAAGGTCGAGGAGGACGAGACGACGAAGGCGGCCGAGAAGAAGCGTTTCAGTCCGGGACTTACACTGCTGGATGGGGAAAGTATTCTGGAAGTCGTTCCGGGCGTCGAGTTCGTCAGTCCGGAGGTTGTGGTGGAAACGATGGCGATACGCGAAGGACTGAAGCGCACGAGCAAGCTCATCGGAGTGGACTCGGTTTACTTTGCAACCACCGACTTTGAGCTTGAACGGGGATCGTTCTTTTCGAGAATGAATGCAGAGCTCTCCTCGCCGGTCGCGGTGATCGGGCACGCGATCAAGACGAAGTTCTTCGCAACGGAAGATCCCATCGGGGGAAAGATCAAATGCGGCAAGCTCTGGCTGACGGTGATCGGGGTGTTGCGCGAACGAAAGGTGAGTCAAAACAACATCCAGCATCTCGGCCTCCGCGACGTGAACTTCGATATCTATACGCCGGTGAATACAGTTCTTCTCCGCTACAAGAACCGCACGCTGGTGACGAAGCAGGACGTCCAGCGGGCCTCCCGCCAGAGCGGAGGGGATGATTCCGATCAATTGAAGAAACCACCCAACCCG
>QKGJ01000153.1 GCA_003251275.1 Ignavibacteria bacterium | reverse complement strand
AAACAAAAAAAGCCTCCTGAGAATGCGCAGGAGGCTTTTTCATAGGTTGTGATTTGCGTGAAAGACTACTCCTGCGCTAGCTTCCACGTTTCCGGTGACCGCCATAATGATGAAAGAAAGAGTTCTCGCATGAAGGTGAACTCCTTCGGTAGTTTGTCATACAGCTTCGAAAACAATTCCTCGTGGGAGAGAATCTCGTCCTTCCATTCCTTACTTCGCACGGACATCAGCAAGTTGAATTTTTTCTCGTCCATGCCTTCGAGGCCGTCCCATTTCAGATCTTCATAGCGAGGCATCCACCCAAGGGGACTCTCGATTGCATAGCCTCGTCCATGGACGCGGTCGATGATCCAGTCGAGAACACGCATATTCTCGCCAAACCCGGGCCAGATGAATTTCCCGTTCTCGTCTTTGCGGAACCAATTCACGCCAAAAATTCGCGGCGGGTTCTTTACATTACGTCCAAACTGCAGCCAGTGATTAAAGTAATCAGCCATATGGTAACCTGCGAACGGCAGCATCGCCATCGGGTCTCGACGAACATTGCCGACCGCTCCTGCAGCCGCAGCGGTTGTTTCAGAGCCCATGGTTGCGGCAAGATAAACACCAAAATTCCAATTGACCGCCTGGTACACAAGGGGAACTATGGAACTGCGACGTCCACCGAAGATAAAGGCGCTAATCGGAACTCCCGATGGGTCCTCCCATTTCGGATCGATTACGGGATTCTGATTTGCTGGCGCAGTGAACCGTGCATTCGGGTGGGCCGCTGGCGTCTTACTGTCCGGCGTCCATTCGTTTCCGTGCCAATCGGTCAACTTTGGGGGAGGAGAATCAGTCATTCCTTCCCACCAGACGTCGCCATCGGGAGTCAATGCAACATTGGTGAAGATTGAATTACCTTTGATGCTTGCCATAGCATTTGGATTTGACTTTTCGGATGTGCCGGGCGCGACTCCGAAGTAGCCCGCCTCGGGGTTGATTGCATAGAGGCGTCCATCATCACCCTGTTTGATCCAGGCAATGTCGTCACCGATTGTGGTCACTTTATATCCCTGAAACGATTTTGGTGGGATAAGCATGGCGAAGTTCGTTTTGCCACAAGCGCTTGGGAATGCCGCGCCGACGTACGTCTTTTCGCCGTCAGGTTTCTCAACGCCGAGGATAAGCATGTGCTCGGCAAGCCATCCCTCGTCACGCGCCATTATTGATGCAATGCGAAGAGCGAAGCATTTTTTCCCGAGCAAGGCGTTGCCCCCGTACCCACTCCCAAACGACCAAATTGTCCGCTCCTCGGGGAAATGCACAATGTATTTGTTATCCTTGTTGCAAGGCCAGGCGACATCCTTTTTCCCCTTCTCAAGAGGTGCGCCCACCGAATGGAGGCACGGAACAAAATCGCCGTTGCCCAGAATGTCAAGCACCTTCTTTCCCATGCGCGTCATGATCTTCATATTCACAACGACATAGGGCGAGTCCGTAATCTCGACTCCGATATGCGCGATTTTTGACCCGAGCGGCCCCATACTGAATGGAATAACATACATGGTTCTTCCCCGCATGCAACCATCGAAAAGTTTGTTCAGCTTTTCCTTCATCTCTTTCGGGTTCATCCAGTTGTTAGTAGGTCCAGCATCCTGCTTTCTCAAGCTGCAGATGAATGTCCTGTCTTCGACGCGGGCAACATCACTCGGATCGGACAACGCCAGGTAGCTGTTCGGTCGCTTCTTCGGATTCAGTTTTGTGAACGTTCCTGATTTGACGAGGAGTTCACACATCGAATTGTACTCTTCTTCGGAACCGTCACACCAATATACGTTCTCGGGTTTGCATAGTCGCTGGATTTCGTCCACCCAGGATTTTAGTTTTCCATTCTTCACATCGTTAGGATTGACCATATCATTCTCCTTAGATCGCATTCACGGCTAGCAAAGTCGGGACGTTCAGACTTCCTGAACACGAGAAATAATGTAGTTTTTAATTGAAGAGGGGCCTGATTACCGCAATGGTTGACTTTTGCGAAGGCTTTGCAGGGAGGGGCGTTGTTGCCCCACAGGCGAAAGAGGATTGCCCTCAAAAGATCACATCACAAGATAGCGAATCTCAAAAAGGATTTCAAGAGAGGAAGGCCTGTCAGAACACCGTGATGCGATGCTCACACGTAAAATGCGCTCCCGGGAGAAGCGAAATCACTCCTTCCTTCTTCGTTAGCTCACCCGTCGATTCTATGTTGTCAGCCAGACCGAACCAGGGTTCGATGCAGACGAAAGGAACAATTCCAGGTTTTGACCAGATGCCAAGATACGGCCACCCGGAAAACTCAACGCGTACACCACGTCCGCTCGAGACTGATTTCAATGCAAGGCTGTCCGATGCCGGCTGTTTCAACACAAGGGCATCGCGATCGAACAGGGAAGGCGACAACTGGAGGATTCGCTCATTCCGCAAAAGAGGCTCCATCTCGGTGGCGAGCAACCCATCGACGAGCGGAAATCTCCCGATGGTTTCCGTTTTGCTGAACTCAGGGAGGTAGTCATACCTCCTCTCGTTGGGAAGTAGTGGGCAGTTGAATGCGGGATGGGCACCAATTGAAAACCAGAGAGTTTGTGCTCCTCGGTTGCGCACCTCGTAATGGACAATCAAGGAAGTGTGAAGAACCCGGTATACTACCCTGAGCTCGAAGGTGAAAGGATAATGTGTTCTCGTACGGTCAGAATCCGTAAGAAGGAAAGACGCGATATCACTCTTGTGAGACTCTACTTCGAACTGGCAGTCGCGCGCGAATCCATGCTGTGTCAGTTCGTATGTTTGACCGCTGAGTGTGTAGCGATTATTGCGGAGCTTTCCAACGATTGGAAACAGAACGGGCGCATGTCGTGGCCAGATCGACGTGCTTGCCACAAGTACTCGACATCGTCAGCTGAGCGGAGTGAGCAGAGTTCAGCTCCGTGGGTCTGGATACTGGCGGAGAGTTCTTCACTATGAATGGAGAGTTGCACGTTTGCCGGTTCGTGAATAAGCAGTCAGAGCATCTTACTTCTCGGATTTCTCATGCGTCACGGGTTTTTCTTCTGCATTCCACTTGAGCATGCCGCCCGCCATGTTGAAAACCTTGAATCCCTTTGCCCCCATCATTGCGGTCGCGCGCCCACTGCGGTTACCCGATCGACAAACAGCAATAACCGTTTTGGATTTGTACTTATCCAGCTCGTGCATACGGCCATCCAGTTCCTGCACCGGCAGCAGGATTGCGTTTTTTAGGTGTCCGGTGGAGCTTTGATATTCTTCCGGCGTACGAACATCCAGAATAACAATGCTCGTGTCAGTCTTCATAAGATCTGCAACCTCATCGGTCGTCACCGTTTCCACTTTGTCCTGTCGCAGCATATTCCAACCTAAAAGAAGGACAACAAACATCGCGAGAACTACAACCACCGGCCAGTTCATATTGTTTTTCTCCCTTTCATGATAAATCAATTTTGACCGCATATCATCCCGCCGCAGCATGAATTCCCGGGGGTCTCACACTCGTTACGCGATGGATTGTTTGATGTTGCGGTTGAAACGGAAATGTTTGGTGCAGAGATCAAGCGTTGATAGCGTTGGGAATGACAGGACGGACACACATTGTCTTCGGTGATCTCGCGACCTTTATGAAAAACGTCATATTGTGTTTTACAGTCCGTGCAAAGATAATCAAAAATCGGCATGATTAGTCCTTATGGGTGGATAAATATACGATAGCACATCTCAACGCCGACGAGTCCAATGAAAACTGCCAGAGCGCGGCGGAGTGTTTTAGTTTGAAAGCGGTGGCTGAGAATACTGCCGAGGAGTACACCCGGTACCGACCCCGCTACTGCGGCAGCGGTATATCCATAGGGAACCATCTCTGATAAAATCTTTCCGAGGCTGGTGGCACTTGCAGAAAGAACAACAATCCCTAGAGTTGAGCCGATTGTGATTCGTGTGGGAATCTTCAAGACTGTCATCATGAGAGGCGAAAGAAGGAATGCACCGGGTGCCCCGACCATTCCGCCAAAAATCCCCACTCCACTTCCCACACTGATGGCCCCCGCTTTGCTGAACGTAAGCTCTTCCGGTGCCGCCATGGACTCGTCTCCGTGCAACAATAACAAAATTGCCCCGAAGACCGCCATCACCGCAAAGACAACGAGCAGAGAGTCAGAGGAGACGTACCGAGAGAAATACGCTCCGGCAAACGAAAATAGCGTAATCGGGAGACCAATGGTGAACACGAGAGATGGGCTAACAGCGCCTTTCCGCCTATGCACGATCATTCCCACGACGGATGTTGCAAGGACTTGCACGCTGGTCATTCCCGAAATCCCTTTCATACCGAGAGCTTCAACGCCGAATAGCTGAGGAAGATACAAATATGCCGGGATAAGGAGGACAGCTCCTCCGAGCCCGAGCACGCCAGAAGCAACGGAGACTGCGAACGCAATTGCACCGATGAGCAAAAATTCTATTGGCGGACCCCATTGGGTTGTGGACGTTCCACCGGATTACCTTGTTGCATCCATGCCGAGGTGCCGCCTGCGAGGTTCCGGACTTTTCCGAAGCCTTGAGCGAACAACACATGCGCGGCTTCTGCAGACCTCGATCCAGTCTGGCAAATCGCAATGATCTCCATATCCTTGTCAGCCGGAAGCTCGTCTAATCTTCCTTTCAATTGACGGATTGAAATATTTTTTACACCAGCAATCGCGCCGAATGCGATCAATTCAAATGGCTCGCGAACATCAAGCAAGAATGGCTGCGGCTTTGTCTTAAGTCTCTCTGCGAGATCACGAGGAGAGATGTTCGTCCAACCGTCCGAGGGAGATGCTACACGTTTTACGCCGCACTGAAGAGTCATTTTTCCTCCGTCAACAGATTCGGCCAACGGGGGAAAGAACTCCTGGACGAAAGCGATATACTCAGCTTTCGTCCTGTGTTTCAGGAAAGGGTTGTCGGATTTTTCTTTGCCGAGGTAGGCGAAGATGTTGTCGTCGTAGTCGTGACCTGGAAAGATTTTTGTGTTATCAGGCAGAGGGATGATCTTCCGTGTCAGACTTTCATACTGATCACCAACATTTCCCCCGGGAAGATCGCTGCGCCCCGCTTGACCGATCAATAAGAGGTCCCCAGTGAAAAGCATTTCCTGATAGCGAACGGCAATGTGATTATCGGTATGTCCGGGGGTAAACAGGATTTCCAGCTTGAGTCCATCGACAGAGACAACATCGCCATCATCAACATAGTGGTCAATTTCAAAAGCTGCGTTTGCACGCAGCGTATCGCCAACACCGAACTTATCTCCTTCGTCCACAACCTTCCACTTGTGCTTGGTATTCTCATGCATTACCAATACAGCGCCGAATCGCTCCTTGAGTGCTCCGGCTGCCGAAACATGATCGGCATGGGTATGTGTATCGATCACATGGGTCAGCGAGAGTTCGTGGGCTGAGAGAACACGGAGGATGTGATCCATATCCTCGATATTTGGGTCGATAACCGCAGCCCGTTTGGTTGCGGAATCTGCGAGGATATACGAGAGCGTTCCCGTACCATCCGTTGAGCGCAGTTGTTCAAAGAACATTGAATCCTCCTTCCATGGTGACGAAAGCACTGTGTAGTACGATGCTACAATACGGAGAAAGGGTCACCCATATTGAAAATGTAATAAAGACACGAGGAATGCCCGCGTACCGATTGCGTTGCAGGGGGCGGGCTTTCCGAGTTGAACTAGAAGAACTACTTTGCTTCTTCTACCTTCTCGACCGTCGGCAGGAGATTCGTCTGAACGTAATCGATGGTCTCTCCCAAGGCCGTTTTGAATTTCTCAAAGTCCTCCTTGTAAAGGAAGATCTTGTGCTTTTCATACTCATCCTCACCAACGCGTTTGCTCTCGGTGATCGTGACATAAAAATCCTGCTCGGATTTGGTTGCCTTTACGTCAAAAAAGTACGTGCGTTTTCCAGCGCGTACTCTTTTTGTAAAGAGTTCATCTTTGTACCCGTTGTTTTCCAAGGTCTACGCCTCCTTAGAAGTGGTTGTGATGTGGTGAATTAAAGATAGTTTGATTCAAACAAAGCATTCCTACCTGCGACTGACAGCAACTTTCCCGGTTCCGACTTTATTACCTGATTCCGAAAACGCTACCAGAATATAGAGT
>QKGJ01000151.1 GCA_003251275.1 Ignavibacteria bacterium | reverse complement strand
ATCGTCAGGATTGACACTGCTGGCGGAGCATGGCGTTTGATGGGACAAGTACTTCTCAACCACAAAACATTTGGAAGGAAATGGACAATTCCCGTGATTTCCTCCTTAGTCTACTATTGCCTGACTCCCACGGTAAATTTGGTTTTTAGTTTGTTGGATCGGGTGAATACAAACTCAAAAGACACGACAAATTACATGATCATCGCAGAGAAGAGCTAAGTAAGATGGAGCAGGCGTCTTGCCCTTTATGCGGCGAGGATAATTCGACTGAGCTATGGACCAAATCGGGGGCACGATCCGTTCGATGTTCCGCCTGCGGCCTTGTCTATGAAAACCCACGATTTGATTCAGCAGAGTTAAAGCAATTCTATTCATCGAAGGACTACTATATTAGTGATGACCCTGATGTAAACGCGAGCGGTTATAAGAACTATTTTGCTCAGTGCTCGCCAGTATTGCAAAATGAGTATTTCCAATCGCTCGCTCATCATAACAAGAAGAAAGGAAAAGTTCGTTACCTTGATATCGGTAGCGGACCGGGCGGAATCGTCCAACTAGCCAGTGAAGCTGGATGGGAAGCAACAGGTCTTGAGTTATCATCATGGGCAGTGAATCAGGGTATTCAATCTGGTCTCCGGATGATCGAAGGTACTCTACACGAAGCGGATTTTCCTGATGGCTCGTTTGATGTTATCTCGATGTTCGATGTCCTTGAGCATCTTCCAAAGCCGGTCGAATATATTCGAGAGATACACAGAATATTAGCCCCGGGGGGTATGGTGCTTGCAGAAACTCCCAATGTGGAAGGATTTTTTGCAAAGCACCTGTACAAAGAAAACGCAGACTTGATTAAGCCTCGTGCGCATATTTGCCTGTACTCTCCGAGCACAATAAAACGCCTTTTTGACTTTGTTCAATTTTCAGAGGTGGAGATTACTACATTTCCGTGGTGTCGACACTATACACCCGGGTATTTCAAGTCCTTGGTGGTCTCACGCCTCCAAAGAGGTGGCAGACCCACACAATTCACCTTCAATGAATCTATGCGCGTCATCGCCTGGAAGTAATCGATTCGCATGCCGCGGCCCATCAATCTTCTTTTCACCACATACCACCTGAACCAGGGAGGGATCGAGCAAATAATTCTTACCTACGCAAAAGGCTTGGACTCAAAAAAGTACAAGATTACCGTTGCTTGTCTGGAAGGAGGAACAATTGCGAAGGAGATTGCAGCACTTCCGGGGATCTCGGTGAATGTAATTCAAACCAAGAGCAGGCTCATGCGGTTTCTGGAATTTCTCTCAATCGCACGAACGACAAAACCAATAATAGTTCACAACCAGGCATGCTGGTATGGTCTCTTCATAGGCGCACTGGTTGGTGCCAGACGTGTGGAGATGATACAGAGTGTCTATGAATGGTTGAACTGGCATGAGCGTTTCCGCTACGGAATCTATTGCCTGTTTGCAGACAAGATCGTTGCTGTTTCGGAGGCGGTCCGGAAGTTTACGCTGAAATCTTTTCCGTTTATGTCGCCGCTGAAATTCAGCGTTATCTATAATAGCGTCGATCCGGAGATGTTTGCCTCAGCAAATAAAGGCATCGCTCTCCGTGAGAAACATGAAATGCCGATGCAGGACGTTATCGTTGGATTCTTAGGTCGCCTGACCAAACAAAAAGGGGTGACCTACTTGCTGGAGGCTGCATCGTCGATTGCCAGGAGTAAAAGCGATTGTCGATTTGTTATCGTCGGCGACGGCGAACTCCGCGGTGAACTTCAGAAGCAAGCGAAAGATCTGGATCTGAAAAACATTGTTTTTGTCGGGTATCAAAGAGACGTCCCCGCGTATCTTGAGATGTTTGATATCTTCGTCTTGCCTTCGCTATGGGAAGGTCTTCCGGTTGCTCTGGTGGAAGCGATGGCTGCGGCGAAACCGACTGTCGCGACTGCAGTGAGCGGTACACCCGAGGTCGTCATCGATGGGGAGACGGGCTTTCTGGTTGAACCCAAAAATGTAGATCAACTAGCCGACCGCATCACACGGTTGATCGAAGATCCATCGTTGCGTAAGCGAATGGGTCGGGCGGCACGAAAACGGGTCGAAGAAAAATTCTCGGCCGCGACGATGATACGCGCAACAGAACAGTTGTATCAGGAGCTCCTGGAAACCCGGTGATTACAGTTTTCTTTTCCGACATCCCGTGGTACGGTCTGCATCAACGCCCACAACACCTGGCGACACGTTTTGCAAAGCACTCACCTCTACTCTGGATAGAGCCGGCAACGCTCGGCGCAAAGGCGCACTTCTCGCCCCGCAAGGTGAGCGAAAACATTCACACCCTCAGCCTGCCCCAGTTTCCTCACAACGCCCGCAATCGGTTTATCCGTTGGCTCACCTGGCCACTAAGCGTAGTTCTGCCGATCCGTTTGTTGTTGGTCTGGGGACAATTGATTCTTCTTCGCAAGGCAATCAAAGAGCTGACGATGCAAGATGAACCCGCACAGTTCTTTGTCCAGAATTTCCAGTTCGTTGACCTAATCGAGGAATGTACACCCACTGTTTTGTTGTTTGATTATATCGACAACGCCTTCGGGTTCGTGCGTTTTCCTCGATATGTTCATCGTGCGTGGGTCAAGATGATCAAACGTGCGGACGATGTTACCGCGACATCTCCCACTCTTGTCAACCTTATTGCAGCGCACGGTGTTACTGCCCAGCTGGTGACAAATGGCGTTGAATATGATTTCTTTGCCCGAGCGAGAGAACAGGAGCGGCCGGCCGACCTGCCGAGCGATGGTCGACCCATTATCGGGTATGTCGGATCAGTATATGCATGGTTCGATTTCGATCTCGTGAAACTTGTTGCATCAGTGTTCGACAATACGCATGTCGTTATTATTGGTCATGAGCATCCCGAGATTATGGAAGAATTGGGTACTCTTCAGTCGCTCCAGAACATTCACTTTCTTGGCGTTCGTCCCTATGCCCGCGTGCCGGAATATCTCCGATACTTCGATGTTGGAATTATCCCGTTCAAGCGGAATCTTCTCACCGAAGCTGTGAATCCCGTTAAGCTCTATGAATATAGTGCTGCCGGCCTCCCGACTGTGTCAACATTTTTCTCGAACGATCTGAACGACTATCGCTCCATGATTTTCGTCGGGGGGAATCATGAAGAATTCCTGTCGCTCATCAACGTTGCTTTGACGAAGAAGAGAGATAGTGGCTTTACGGAGAATCTTCGGGCATTCGCGCATGAGCATGATTGGGATGCAATCGCCGATAGGTTGTG
>QKGJ01000187.1 GCA_003251275.1 Ignavibacteria bacterium | reverse complement strand
AGAGGCTTAAGCAAAACCGGAATCGAGCCTTTCCTTGTGTTCTCAGCAAGACTCTTCCTAACTCTGCGAATCATTCTCGCAATTTTTCTCAGAAGTTGGGAATCTACCGGACCTGCCGTTGTGCATGAATCTAGCGATTCAATGCCTGTTGCTTTTCAATTCGTCGTATATAGATGTAAAGCGCGACGGCAAGAATCGTGATGATAAGGGATGCGATGAGAAGGCCCCAACGTCGGAAGAAGTACTGGTCGATGGCATCCGTTGCCTCCGCTTCGACGGTTGTCGCTGTTTCGAAACCGCGGGTGGCGACTTCAGAGAATTGATCAAGGTTGAATGAATGGACCTTTGTGCGCGTCTCAAGCCGGGCCTGTCGAATCTCTCGCAGCTTGAATTTTGCCTCACCCACCTCCATTCCCTTCTGTTCCGCGTCATCAACAAGCATGATAGCAGTTTCTTCCTGGGCGATAAGGCTGTCCGCGAGGGAACGCATCATTCGGGCAACCTGATATCCTTTCACATTGCTGTTCTCTTTGTGACACCACGCGCAGACGGCGCCTTCGCCTACTCCAAGGAGCTCGTCCTTCGCCGCGACAATCTCGTGATTTCCGTGGCAGGTTTCGCACTCGGGCAACTTTCGGGCATCAAAGGCTTTCTTATGCGGGCTTGCGGAAAACAGTTCGGCATTCAATGCATGACACGTACCGCATACCTTTGACACCGATTCTACTCCGGGTGGGGCCGCTCCGTGATTGCCGTGGCAATCGTTGCAAGCCGGTGCTCCCAGGTCTTTCTTCTCGAGCAGTGCCTGGCCATGAACACTCTGTGCATATTGCTCGAATTGATCCGAATCGATCCCGTATCCCCTCATATAGTTCGCATCCGAATGGCACTTGGCGCACGTGACAGGAAGTTTCGTCGGGTACACCTGGGATCTCGGATCCTTTGCCGAGAGGATTTCATGGCTGCCGTGGCAACTTGCACATTCGGCGGTCTTGGGATCTCCATTCCTGTTTCGTTTGCCGTGGACGCTCGTCCAGTACTTTTCGAGCTGATCAATCGGAAGGCCTGGGTTATACGTACGCATAAAGGATGCGTTCGCATGACATTTTGCACACGTAGAGGGAAGATTCAGCGAGTGAACAGGAGACGATCGATTTGTCTTGGGCACGATTCCATGTGCTCCGTGACAGGAAGTACATTGTGCGATGTGCTCTTTGCCCGAGGTCGAGACATTCCCATGGACGCTGGTTGTCAACAGCTCCATCTGGTCAAGGGGAAGGACAGAATTGAATTTCTTGACCATGATGGCAGTATTGGAATGGCACTTGGCGCATGTGGCGGAAATCCTGTCTCCTTTCGGAACCCCGATGAATCCCGCCTTTGGGTCCATGGCAGCTTCCATCTCCTCCTTGGAAGAATCTCCACCATGGCAATCCGCACACGACAATCCCTTGGCGTGATGAATATCCTTCTTGAACAGGGCAGCGTGGTTATCTTCAATGGCCTCATGGCAGCTAAGGCATTGATCCTGCGTTTGAGCAGCCGTTTGCCCAAAAGGAAGAAAGAAGAAAAGAAAGGAAATCGAGGTCAAGGCAAAACGCTGACTCATGCGAGCCATCCGATGATTGTGAAGAGGATGATGTAGAGGAGCACGAACAATCCAACATAGTTCACGAGCCGATTCTCCTGACCTGCGGAGCTCTTTCGATCCCAGAAAGGAACTAGGGTCCATATCACACCCGCGAGGCCAAACAGAAGAATACCGAGGACTTCTCCGTCGATAAACAGCACTTGCGCGGGAATGTATTTCAGCGATTGAAACATGAACAGGAAATACCATTCCGGTTTGATCCCGCTCGGGGCCGGCGCGAACGGATCCGCCTTTTGGCCGAGTTCCCACGGAAACAGAACCGCCAGGACGGCAATGACATTCAGTACCAGAAGCCACAGAAGAAGATCGCGGAGGAGGAAGTTCGGGAAAAAGGGCATTGTGCGTTGGGCATCCGGGGAATCCTCAAAACCGATGGGCTCGCTCATGCCTTGTCGCTGAACCAGCAACAGGTGGATGCCCAGAAACACGACGAACAGGCCGGGGAAAATGGCGACGTGGAAACCGAACATGCGCGACAGTGTCGCCCCGGTTACATCTTCGCCTCCCCTCAGAAGCACCATGATCGGTTTTCCGATAACGGGCACAACCCCCGCTATGTCGGTGCCAACCTTTGTCGCAAAGAAGGCGAGTTCGTTCCATGGCAAGAGATAGCCGCTGAACCCGAAGCCCATGCCGAGACCCAGCATCGCCATTCCGGTCAGCCAGGTAATTTCACGCGGCTTGCGATACGCTTTCGTGAAATACACGCTGAACATATGAATGACGGCAGCGAAAATGAACAGGTTGGCAGCCCAGCTGTGTATGGAGCGGATCAACCATCCAAACTGGACCTTCGACATGATAAACTGAATGCTCTCGAAGGCGAGCTCTTCGCCGCTCTTGTAATAGAGCAGAAGAAGGATGCCGGTGACGACTTGAATGATGAACAGGAAGAGCGAAACCCCACCAAAGTAGTACCAGACGGAGTGCTCATGGACAGGAACATACTTCTTTCCCATGAACTCGATCAGGTCGCGGAGTTCAACCCTCTCATCGACCCAGCGATAGATACCCTGAAGTTTGTTTTTCATACATTTTTCGAAATGAAGACTTCGTCACCCTGGACGACGACACGAAGTGGATCCAGCGGCCGGGGAGGAGGACCTGCGATGTTTCGTCCTGTCAAATCATACTTGCCGTTATGGCACGCGCACCAAATGACACCCATGTCCTTGCGAAACTGTACGGTGCAATCAAGATGCGTACATGTTGCTCCAAAAGCAGTCAGCTCGCCGTTGGCTGCCCGAACCAGGATAACCGGCTTGTTCCCGAATTTTACGATTTGCCCGCTGTCCGGCTCGATGTCAGCCAGCTTTCCGACTTTCACACTGGTGACCTCCACTTCCGCCTGTTTCGGGGGTTTCAAATAAGCGACGACAGGATAGAGGATTGTGCCAATCCAGGCAAGAAGACTCCCCCCCAAAATGTATTTGAGGAAGTCTCGCTTGGTTTGTTTTTGAAACATCTGTTCGGTGTTTTCCATAAGGCTGTGTTATTGAGCGCTGTGACAATCGCTGCAGATCATTTCCTTCCACGCATCGCCGATATCGACAGGATGACGGTATTCAAGTCCTTTAACCGATACGCGCATCGGTTCTTTTTCGAATTGCTGTGAGAGAATCGTGTGACATGCGTTGCAGTCTTTGGAAAGAACCT
>QKGJ01000132.1 GCA_003251275.1 Ignavibacteria bacterium | reverse complement strand
CCCATCCCTGTCCACTCAATCGGCATCATCTGATTTCTTCCCTGCACAGAACCTCCAGCGGGGCGGAGCAATGTGAGTGCGTCCGGAGTGTTCACCTCAAGGCTGAGCGAATCTCCGACCAACGATCGGAACCCCCATCGATAACGAGAATTTGGCTGATAGTTGGAGGAGAGATCGAGCAAATACTCGAAGCCAGCTTGTACTGTGTCTGCACAGTTGCGGATTACATGCGGCAGTATCACCATGGGTTGACCGTTCAGGCTGAGCGAAGGAATAAAGATCCCATGATATCCGCGGATGCGTTGATCACCACACGATATTGGCCGATTTCTGTCTGCAAGCAACACAGCGGAATAGGCAAATGACCGAATTCCCTGACCACGATCGATCGAAACATGATTAACAAGAAAATATCCTGCGAAGGAAAATAATGATGAAGCCGGAAAGCCGGTTGAGTCGACCGACTGACCGTCAAACTGAGGATGTGTTTGATCGATTTGTTCGACAAGCAGAACATCATCGGGATCAATTGGAGTGATCTCCACGGGACCGGGCTTCTCACATCCTGCATGCAGCGCTCCCAGAAGGAGGGCAATGAGTATTTGTCTCTTCTTAATCATCGATCGTATCCAAAAGTTCTTTATTTCCCACCTCAATTTCAAGGAAGAAAGGAAATGCCCCATTTTTCTGTGGGGCATTTCCTCTCCCATCGCTTAGAACACCCTATAAGGTATTCCCCACCAATTGACCGAGTACGGCGCTGTATCGTCATACAGAGTTTCGCGCGTCATTGCATCCACGGCGGCATGGAACCAGCCTCTGTGAGGATGAATGACGAACCCTGGCATACCACCATCCCTGGTTTGATAGACGCGGGTATACGTGCCGTCACCATTGTTCACTTCCGAAACGAGAGCCAATCTCATCCGGCGCTTCTGGAATGTGCCTACACCATAGCGCAACGCCACGAAATCCGTATCAGCGGAAGCGCTCACGACGGTGGCCTGGAGAATCGCCCGTTGATTTGCGGAGAACTCTGGAACGTCCTTCCGTCCACCATCATACATTCGCAGCCAACGATACCGGAGGTAGTAACTGTTCGGATCTGTTACGGTAATCGTATCACCGTTTGGAAGAAAGAGCTGAACCATCGTGATGTCGATATTATCGTTTGGCGTAGCCGTTCCTCCGTCAACAAGAGACGTGGCAACAGGAACCCAATTTCTCCAATACCTCCGAGAGTCCCGATCTATTCGTTTGAAGACTAGGTTACGCGTACTATTATCAGTGAACGGTTTTTCGATGGTCACTGTATCCCCAACCCCGTTAATTCCACGAATCTTGAACAATCCCATGATTTCCTTTTCCACAAGAACGATTGCAATGGAATCACCAGGAAGAATAGTCGGCGTTGCCGTCCGTGTAACGCTCGTGACAAACCTACCAAACCGGAGCGGGGTGATTTCCGCGGTGACCTTCCCGAAGGTTCCGTAATCTGCCGGATAGAGATTGTCGTCTGAGATTGTTTCTTCCGTATTCTTCACAAACTCATCCTGAAGTGCGAAGTATTTCATCGCATCCATTTCGTTAGTAACACCTGCTGGCGCCTGCTCATCGTCAACTGGACCGGCGCTGTCCTTACACCCAGTCAACATGATTCCTGCGATCAGCGCAAATCCGAACAGGATTTCGAGTTGTTTTTTCATTGTGTTACCCCTCTGTGTTGTTGATTATGTTGTTTTGTGACTACTTTCTTTTGCGTTTTCTTCCCTACCACATTGAAAACGGCAATGCCCATGCCATCATCGGGCTCGTGGAAGGCTCTTTCTATAACTCCTTTTCCAGTGGGCAGTTACGATCGGTGAGGCAGGGGTTAACGGTGCTCTGCCAAGAGCAAAGCTGCGGGAAAAATCTCTTCGATCGCAGGAATCAGATCTTTCATGCACATCTGTCCAAACGAACTATGACGCAAGAAGCCCGCTTCAAAGGCGGGCTTCCGTGTGGAGAGTATTTCAGTTAGTCCTAGAACACACGATAAGGAATCCCCCACCAGCTCGCAGCATAGGGGGCCGAATCGTCAAAGAGAGTTTCCTTCGTTACTGCGACAACGCCTGCATGGAAGAATCCAGTATGGAAATGACAGAACCAGGCTTTTTGGTACACACGAGTAAATGTTCCATCCCCGTTGTCGACATCTGAGACGAGTTCCATCCGGGTTCTACGGTGGTTTCCCAGTCCATATCCCAAACGAAGCGCGACGAAATCGGTATCGGGAGATGCACTTACCAATGTTGCCTGCAGAATCACGCGATCGCCCCCTCTCAATTCCGGGATGTCCAGTCTTCCTCCATCAAACAAGCGCAACCACCGGTAGCGCAAGTAGAAGCTGTTCGGATCCGTCACCGTCACTGTGTCGCCGTTCGGAAGGAACATTTGCAGCTTTGTTAAGTCAATTTGGCTGGGACTATTTGAGACCGTGCCACCATCAACCAAAGATGTTGCAACGGGAATCCAGTTTCTCCAAAATCGGGCATTATCGCGGTGTATACGTTTAAAGATAACATTTCGTGTCGCTCGATCTTCAAATGGTTTTTCCACCAACACTGTATCTCCAACCCCATTTATAGCTTTGATTTTGAAAATCCCCTCAATATCTTTTTGCACGTGAGCGACCGCAAGGCTGTCTCCAGGTGCTATGGTGGCGGTTATTGTCGTTGTCACGCTGTTAATGAATCTACCGAACCGCAGTGGAGTGATCTCGGCTTCAATCTTGCCGAATGTTCCCGTCTCCATCGGTTCGATCTCGCGATCCTCGAAGGTCAGCTCATCGTTCTGGACAAATGCATCCTGAGATGCCATGAGCTTCATCGACTCGATTTCGTTTGTAACTCCGGCCGGAGCCTGCTCATTCTCCGGTGCAGTTACGTCCTTCGTACATCCAGTGATGGCGATTCCTGCGAACGCAAGAATGGCAAACAACGCGTGTAAGGCTTTCATGATCCTCTCCTGATATATGTAAATGAAATGTGATTATTCTTGCTGGAGAGGTATATCCCAATCATCATGCCAGAGGTTTGCGGCAACCTTCAAGCACCGCCTAACATGTTTCAAACGAAGAACTTATCAGTCGGCTCCACACGGGTTCGGAGGAGAATCCACTGAACAATACTGCGGGAAAAAAAGGTAGTGTGCAGGAAGAGAATTAATCAGGCGCTTTCGTCATCGGAACTCTGCGGCAACCGGCTCGTGCGTTTTATGACGCCTCGATAAAGAGCTTCCGCCGTCTTTTCGAGATAGGGATGATACCGTTGAGGCAGATTCTTCGTCTTCGGTTTAAGCCCGACCCGCGCTGCCTCCCAAGGCTGGGCGGTATCTACCGCTTCACTGATATTATTGATGTAATCGAGAAGTTTTTTCCGTACCCGCATGTTGACCTCCTGGTCAGCGGTAAGGGAGATGTGCTGCACCGCTCGCTCAACGTCAAAACCCTGCTCGGTGAACGCTTGAAGACACTGCCCGCGCAAGTATTCTGCCACCGTCCCGCGGTTCAGTCCACCAAGTTCATTTGCGGTTTCTGAGACCGAACTCCGCGAAAACCCCTTTTCGCGAACGGATTCAAGGATCTGTTCTTCAATTGCAATCGAACCCTGAACTGCCTGCACAAGGTCTTCGGTGAGATCTTTCATGTTCACCATGGTACGCTTTTCCGCCCTTGCGAGCAGGGCCGCCCTCCGAATTACGCTCTCCAATTCCCTGATATTTCCCGGCCACGAATAATTAGTGAATGAGTCCATCACGTTTTTTGAAACTTTCAAGCTGCCGTCTTCTCTACCGAGAAAATATCGCACCAAAAGAGGAATATCCTCTTGCCGATCGCGAAGAGGAGGCAGGTCGATACTAAAGACGTTCAAGCGGTAGTACAGGTCCTCACGAAACTTCTTGACTCTCACCTGTTCTTTCAGATCTTTGTTTGTCGCAGCAAGAACGCGAACTTGCACCTTAATTGTCTTAGTCCCTCCTACTCTTTCGAACTCTCCTTCTTGCAGAACGCGGAGGAGACGCAATTGAAATGCTTCACTCACCTCGCCGATCTCGTCCAGAAAGATGGTTCCTCCATCGGCCAACTCAAAACGACCCATCTTATCTTTTACCGCGCCGGTGAACGCTCCCTTTTCATGCCCAAATAACTCGCTTTCGAGCAGGCTTTCAGAGAGCGCTCCGCAGTTCAACGCAATGAATGGGTTTTCTTTTCTCTCGCTGCGACGGTGAATTGCCTTGGCGACGAGCTCTTTGCCCGTTCCACTTTCTCCAAGGATGAGAACCGGCGCGTCGCTGGCAACAATCTTCTGGATGAACTCAATCACGTTTTTCAGGGCCCCTGCGGGAGAGTAGACCAGTTCTTCGAACGTTGCCATCTCCCGCGAATACCCTTGTTCCGTCTCTTCAAAGACTTCCATATCATCGGCTCGTGACGAAAGGGTCTTTATTTCAGCTTTGTGCCGTCGAATCTCCTCCAGCAACTCTGTCGTCCGGTCAGCCGTCCGGACGTGTGAAATGTCAAGCAACTCCTTTTCAAGCAATGCAACCTTCGCTTCCCGGTCCTTTAGCTGGTTTATGATTTCAATTCGTTCCACGGTTAAGGAATCAACCTGGGCGCGCACCAACCTATGTTTGTAGAAGAATGATGCGCCAAGGGAGACAAGTCCAACCAAAAAGATCGGGCCAATCGGCAGAATCGTGTTCCACCAGGAAAAGAGAATTATGGAAAGAAGGACAGGAAAGACCAAAACCACGAATGCAAGAATACGGCTGCGTGGTGAAGGAAAGAACAAAACGGAAATCGCACAAAGCACGCCTACCAGGAACGCGACAACGAGCAAGATCGGAAAACCCACGTCGCTGATAAATGTTCCCTGGAGAGCGTTATCGATAAACACCGCATGAATTCCCAAGGCAGGAAACCTTCTGTCAAACGGTGTTTCAAAAAGCTTGCCCGTACCGTCGCCAACAACTCCGACAAGGATTATCTTATCCTTCAGTGATCTAACTGGAATATTCGTTGGCTCATCGCGACGGAGTGCGTCGTACGATTTCAGCACTTCGAGAAATGGGTAAGAAGTAAATGAAGTCATGCGGCCCGGATAATTGAGCCGGACATTCCCCTGGGCAACAAGTGACGCAAAAGAATGCGGTCCACCGGCATAGAGGTTTAACAATTGAAAACCGAACGCCGGAACGAGTGAGTCACCTATCCGGATGACCACCGGAACCTCAAAGTGTTCACCCAGGTTTTCATGGCCAATCAAGGCGGCATGTTCAGCAATCCTTGCAAAAGGCGGATGATATTCCTCGCCTCGGAGAATACCGTCCTGATCAGGACCGCCGACAAGTTTGAAATAGGACGGCAGAACAACCTTCCCGGAGTTGCCAATCATCCTTGCCAATAGATCATCGTACTCGGGATAGACCGGATCCGCAGAATCGAAAAAAACATCGATGCCAATCGCTTTGACTTTGAGGTCCGTGAGTGCCTTGACCATCAGGGAGTAGAAATTACGACGAATCGTTCCGCCGAGCGCCTTCACGGCATTATCATCATTGTAAATGATGACGATGTTTGTATCGGCCAACCGCTCGCCTCTCCACTGATACTTCCAGTCAGTGAAACCACTCTCTATGGATTCGAGTGGACCGCGGAGGAACACAACCAGAAGAACGGTCGGAATGGTGAAGAGAGCGGGGAGAAGAAAACGTTGCGGCTTCATTGCTTGGCAAGCCAGACTTCAGGGTTTTGTTTTTCGCGGTCCTTCCAGATTTCGAAATGAACCCGGGGACCTTCCAGCGATTCCCCGCTTTCCCCCAGCGGAGTTCCTTCAAAGACCTTTTGTCCGACCACGACAAAAATCTGTGCAAGGTGTGTCGCCACCGTCCGATACCCGTTGTAATGATTTATGATGATAACGTTGCCATAGGACGGGAGCCAAGTTATTGCCGATACTTCTCCTTCCGCAACCGCCGTCACTTGAGAGCCGCTTTCCACCGCGATATCTACGCCATTGTTCTGCGTGACGGTTCCGAGTGTCGGATGTCGTTGGTTGCCAAACTTCGCCACCACGGCGCCCTTCGTCACCGGCCATCGCAGTTGACCTTTCCTTGATTCAAAGGCTCCAGTCACCAGGGGAGGTTGTGGAAACACACCCTTGCTTACCTCTTCGGCCTCCTTGTCTTTTCTCATCTTATCTGCAACGATGAGATTCTCAATGAGGCCCTCAAGCTCCTTCGCCGCTTTCATTTGTCGGTCCATTTGTTTTTGTACCAACTTCCGGTCTTTTCGGATCCGTTGAAGAATATCTTTCCTCTCTGAAACCGATAGAGCCAGCCTGTCTTCTTCTGTTCCTTTCTCTGCAATCAAGCGCCGTTCTTCTGCAAGCTGGAGTTGCAGCCGGTTCTGGATATCTCCAATCTCGGCCTTTTTCATTCCAATCCTGCGCGCATCTTCTCTTCTCTGGTCGGCAAAACGGCGAAAGTACTCAGCCCGGACATAGAATTGATTTATCGAATTCGACGAGAGAAGGAGATCGATCTCGTGCATGCGACCCGACTTATACATCGAACGGACGTAGTTCGCATACTGTGCCTTTAAAAAGGTAAGTTGGTCTTCGAGAACATTCATCTCCGATCGGGTGGAATCGACACTGGCTTGAATTACTTTTTCTTCACGACGAAGTCTTGTCAGCAGTGTTTTGATAAGCGAAGCCTTCTTATCATAAGAATCGAGCAATTCCAGTGTCGCTGTTTCCTTTCGCTGCTGTTCATCCATCTTGATTTCGAGAGCCTTGATCTGGTCGCGCAAACCCTGAAGTTCTGATTGCCGCTTTTCAAGTTCCTGTTGTGGGGTCCGCGGCATGCCGTTCGCCAGCATCGCAAGAAGAAACACGGCAGCTGTCACTCGCGCCCAAAAAATCATCGCGTGATCACATGGGCATTGGAAGGAATAGAGAACTGAAACGAGGGGGCATCTTCATTCAACGTGAGAGAACCGTATTGGAGCGCCACCTGTCGCCCTCGCTCGGGAAAGTTTAGTCTGATACGCCGCGGTGCATGAATCGCATCCTGCTCCCGAATCGACGAGAACCTGACCTCCATTATCACCTGGCCGCTCTGATCCAACACCTGTTGTGATGTTACGAGCAAATAGCTCGCATCGACCCAGTATTTGCAGACGAGATTTCCGCAATCATAGGTGAGAAGAAATTGCTCGTCGTCGACCACGTACCCCGCCAGATCACTCTGGCCATCCGGCAGCTGTATGGTCCCCGAAAAGGCACTCAACAACTCATCGTATGTCAGGTCAATTGGTAAGGCGAGTTTTAAGGTTTCCGACCCTGGAATCCCGGTGATCGCCGTATTCTCAAAACTGTTATAAATGAGGTACCGATTCCTGCTAAGGAAGAGCGTCCCCAGATCGATTCCGAACGGGCCTTCAAAGAGAGCAAGAAGAGAGTCGGGCTTCTTCATCGTAATGCTGAACGCGGCGGTACCGCTCAGTTCGGGAGTATCGAATGTGATATGTCCGCTCCCGACAAGGGTGTGAATTTTCTGTTCATTTGCATTCACCAATCGGATTAACGTTGCCGCTGACGTCCTCTCTGTATCCAGGAGAACCGAGACTGGTTTTGGTGAACAGGAGAGAACGAAAAGAATTATGATCAGAGACAACCAACTCTTGTCTAGTTTCATAACCTTCCGCGATCGATCTTGGCTTTCAATTCCTGGTTACTACTGTCAATCTTCAACGAGATGTTCCATTGTTCCAATGCGCGCTCTGCATCCCGCAACATGTAGTACACATCGCCGAGGTGTTCATGAACAACGGCGCTCACGTCTCCCTGCGCAACTGCCTTTGAGATGTTTTTCTCCGCTTCTTCATAGTCTCCAAGCTTGAAATAAATCCACCCGATAGTATCGAGATACGAGGGGTTCTCCGGTTGTGCGGCAACGGCTTCCTTCGCCATTGCAAGAGCTCTGTTGATCTGAAGATTTCGTTCCGCAAGACTGTATGCGTAATTGTTCAGAAGGAGATGGTTGTCGGGTTCTTTCTTCAATCCCTCTTCGTACAGCCGGTCAGACTCATCGAACTTCTTCATAGTGTCATATACCAGGGCCAGCTGTGAAAGCGCTCCCATGTCGTCGCCGTTGATTCCCCGCGCTCTTTCCAAAGACCGGGCAGCCTCTTCGTTCTTCCCCAACCGATTAAGTGCAACGCCAAGGAAAAAATTTACTCGAAAATCTTCGGGCACTGCTTTCACCGCAGATTCGAGGATGGTGGCAACTTCCTCATAATTGTTCTTCTCGAGAAAAACAGACGAAAGGTAAACCCATCCGTCGGCGTTCCAGCTTGCCAATTCCGTCACTTTTCGAAAATTTTCAACTGCCACTGTTTCTTCTTTTGACAGGGCTGCAATCGCCCCCAGGAACCAGTATGGGCGCCAATCTTCGGGATGCTTGTCGCGAATTCGCAGAAAGATCGAACGCGCCAGAGGAACCAGTGTCGAGTCTTTTTCCATCTGCCCGAAATAGATTTCGCCAATCCTTAGTTTAGCATCCACGACCACGGAATCCTGGGCGAGAATCCCCTCGAACATTTCAGCTGCGCGCTCATATTCCTTTCGTACCAGGTACACTCCCGCCGCCTCCGCGATGTACTCGATGTTCTCCGGCTGGAGTTCCAGCAATCCGGTGTAGATTTCGAGCGCCTTCTCATACTGTTCTGACCGAGTGTACGCCTGTGCAAGAGATCGCTTGAGCTCATTGTTGCTCGGGTCTATCTCCGACATCATCCGCAACGCCTCGGCCGCCTTCCCATATTGTTGCAGCGAATTATTCAGTTCCGCCATTTGCAGCAACACATCCCACTGCGGGCCAAACCGGTTCACAATGGCTTCGTACACTTCGAGGGCTTTCAGCGGGGTGCGGCCCTGATAGAGACGTGCAAGATTATACCAGGATTCAATCTTGGAAGAGTCTCGCTGGACAATCTGGGCATATTGCGCAGCTGCGGAGTCGATCTCGAATGCCCGGACGTAGATTTCCGCCAAGGTTCGTCGATAGTCCAGATTATCAGGAGAGAACCCTATCGCCTTTCGTCCTGCTTCAATTGCAAGGGTGTGTTTATTGAGGAGAGAGTAATTCTTTGCCAGAGCGAAATAGATTGCGTCGTTCTCATCATAGCGTAGCGCATCCTGGAATTCGAGAATTGCTTCAGCATACTCGCCATTCGATTCATGCACCGACCCGTTGATGAAATGCTGAAGAGCGATATCGCGCGAACGCTCATCTACCTGTGTTTGCGCTGTTTGAGGCTGATCTGTTGCCGCGTTTTTTGACGTTGAGCATCCGCCAAACATTATCGCAACAATGAAGGCGATAGCCAACGCCTTCAGTTCAAGTCGATTCACAAGTAATCCTGTTGATATTTCTGAAAAATATACCCAATCCAATTTTGAATAACAAGGAAGTGTTGATGGGGAGCAATCGAGCGGTCAGGGAAGCCGAGACCTTTGGAATGGGATCAAGGCGTCGACTGGATATTCCGGATGAGGATCTCTTCGAGAGGCTTTCGGTCAATGTCGGGGACAACGGCTTTCTCTGCGGGGTATCCCACCGGAATAAGCAGGAAGGGCGTTTCATTGGAGGGGCGCTGAAGTATCTCCCGCAAAAAATTCATGGGACTCGGCGTGTGCGTCAGAGAAGCGAGGCCGGCATTGTGGATTGCAGCCAGAAGAAATCCACAGGCAATCCCCACGGATTCATCGGTGTAGTAGTTTTTCTTCTGGATTCCCAGTTCGACTCTGTACTTTTCCTTGAACACGACGATCAGATACGGAGCGACTTCCAGGAATTCTTTGTGCCAGTCGGTACCAAGTTCTTCCAGATCAGCCAGCCAGGAATCGGGCATACGATGATCGTAGCTCTCCCGCTCTTCTGCCTCCGCTGCGAGACGGATTTTCCGCTTGATCTCCGGATCATCCACCACGACAAACTTCCATGGCTGTTTGTTCGCACCTGAAGGGGCGCTTCCCGCTGTTCGAATAATATCATCAATGATTTCGCGCGGAACAGCCTGGTCGGAATACTCGCGTACCGTCCTTCGACAATTGCACTGTTCGAAGAATTCGCGCGCCCGACGCCGTTGCTGGCCTTGATCGATGCGGGTGAATTCGAGCGGAACAGGTTGATACTTCGTCATGGTGAGTGTGGTCTACAAGGACTCTGTCAATATCAGTTCGGCGTAGTGTGCGGCACCAAGAAGGGCGGTCTGGTCATTCAGGACAATCCAAATCGGAATATTCTTCATGAGTCCCTCATAGCGACCCTTGTTCTTAAAAGAGGAAAAGAACGAACCGTTTTGGATTTTCGGGAGGATCTTGGGTGCTATGCCTCCACCAACAAACACTCCACCGGTTGCAAGAATCTTCAATGCAAGATTGCCCGCTTCGGCTCCATACAATGAAACAAAGAGATCAAGGGTTTGTTCACTCACCGCATCCTTTCCTTCAAGTCCCGCTTTCGATATCACTGCAGAAGGATCCCCTGAGGTAAGCGCCAGCTTGAGCCATTCCGGTTCAGGCTCGCCGCTTCGTTTGCGAAGAAAGTCATACACGTCAGTGATCGCCGGGCCAGCAACAACGCGTTCATAACTCACCCGACCGTATTTCGGCTTTAGAAATCGGAGGAGATCGATTTCGATTTCATCACGTGGTCCGAAGTCCGTGTGCCCCCCTTCAGATGCAATTGTCCTGTATCGCTTTCCGTCCCAGTGCAATCCACCTTCCCCGAGACCGGTTCCAGCAGCAATCACGGCTATTGTCCCCTTTTCGGCGACGACGCCGTTGTTCAGAACCAGATATTCGCTTGGGGCCAGACGAAGCGTTCCATACGCAGTTGCCTCAAGATCATTCAGAAGACCCACTGCTGGCAGGCTCAAATGTGAGGCAACGTCTGCACCGATAACATCCCAACCAAGATTCGTAAGCTTACTCCGTCCGTTCACCACTGGTCCAGCAATACCAAATGCAGCAGCCGTGACCGATGAAGGAAAGTCGGCTTGGAATTTTGCCAACACATCGGTGAGAGATTTGAAATCGCGACTGGGATAGCTTTGTAATTGTTTCCGAATCAGTTTACCCGATTCCGCGGTAAAGTAGGCAAGATTTGTTTTGGTCCCACCAATATCACCGGCAAGAATCATACTAGTGAACTCCCTCTAATTGCATCGTCGCGTTGCGGTCTACCATCCATGTCAAGCGTCCCTTCAATGGATTGACCATTTGCGCAGGGTAGTTCATGACGGTTCCGTTCAGGACCTGTTGGAGAATCGCTGCCTTGCCTTTTCCTGAAACAATAAAGATAATCTCCGCAGCATGATTGATTGTGGGAAAGGTAAGCGACACGCGCGGAATCTTCACGGTCGGTCCCTGGACGGCCGTCGCAAGCTTCTCGGTCTCGTTAACTGCCGTAGTGCCCGGAAACAGTGACGCTGTATGACCATCTTCTCCCATGCCAAGCAGCAGTACGTCGAACTCGGGAAATTCCCCTGTTTTGAGCTGGAAGAGATTTCGAATCTCTTTCTCATATGCCTCAGCAGCTTCTTCTGGTGGGAGTTCTGTTTTGACACGGTGAACGTTTTTGTCGGGAATAGTGATCTTATTGAGGAGGGCGTCGCTGATCATCCGGAAATTACTCTCAGGATGGAATGGTGGCACACAGCGCTCATCACCAAGAAAGCAATGAACACGATTCCAATCGATCTTCGCCCGAAAACGATCCGTCGCAAGGAGCTCATATATATGTCTGGGAGTGGACCCACCTGAAAAGGCAAGCGATGCCGCACCGCGACCGGCAACCGCCCGGCTCAGGAGTTGCTGCACCTGAACTGCGACCGCCTCCACCAGCGTGTGCGGGGTATCGTATACCTCCAGGCGACCTTTCATCCCTGATTTTCTCCAAGAAGAGGAAGAAGCGTTCTCAACACATCCTCGTACAGGTTGTCGCGCTGCATTACTTCCAGCTCTCTCCCCAAAAGCAGCGAGTCAGACAAATCCTCACCAGTTGTCAGCATTTCCTCCTGGTTCATCTTTCCATCACTGACCGTACACATCACACAATGAGACGATCCCGTTGCAGCAAGAGATATTTCCATGCCCGAAGTTGTGTGCAGGTTGACTCCGATGAGTCCACCGGAATGTCCAACGAGAGAACCTTCAATGAGTCGAACATTAATTGCTATCTCATCAAATCGAAGCTTTGCGGTCATCGTGGCATCTGTACGCCTCAATTGATGAATGGGCCTCCAGCGCATTCGTTGAGCAAGCCAGCCGACCAGTAACATCGCCTGACTCAATCCGGAGTGAAATGGATTTGCAGAGGAAGAATAGGTGATCGACAATGAGTCGATTTGAAGCAGGTGAGGTCGCATTTCGCGTGGCTGAAAAACGTGCGCGAGCATATTGCGCATGGAAGTCAAATGAGTCCAGCCGAGGTCGCCGAATGACGCCCTTCCTTCACTCTCGCGAATGTTTTTTTCCCAAATCCGAAGCGCTTTTTCCGGATCACGTTCAAGTGCGGAATCCATCACGACGCGATCCATCACACGCGATAGAGATGAGAAGAGCTGGTCATTGGGTCTTACCGTATCCCTCCATACCAGCACGGATGGCACGTCAGGCACCAACAGCGACGTAACGATGCTCGTGACCTTTGCAATCTCATTTCCTCCTGCGACAAGATTGATCTGTTCACAACAGACCTGCTTGCCGCCAGCTACTGGAAGTGAACATCGTGCCGAGATCCACGAATCGAGGGTTGAGGAGCCTGTACGATCCGTAGCGATGAGAAAGGTTCGAGCCGGATGCTCAAGCGTGACGTCGCCTATAATGTTGCCAAGAGAATCGAGCTCTTGACGATCGCGAGAGACGACAATAAGGTTGAGCGAACAGGCTCTTACGACCGGGGTCGCCTGATCCGCGGCCGCAGGCTCCGCCGCTTTCTTCCATAAGGCCGACAGTTCCCGTTCAATCGCGACAATATCAACTTCTTTCGGCGGATTCAGCAACACTGATTCAAATGGTTCAGTCATTTACCCCACAAAAAGGAAGTGGCTGGTTGGAATTGGTTTCTTGAAGCTCTGAGTCAATATGGGAAAAACATAACCAAGTGACAACAGAACTTCATCACAGAGCCTGTTTTTCACTCTTGATTAGCAGAGTGGGGATCTGAGTGCTATGGGATTGGAACGTTCTTGGCATAATTTAGGTAGGGTATAAAAGAGATCGAATCTACATAAGCGCGTGGGAAAGCCGAGAATTCTTAACAAGGAGGTTCGCAAAAATGGCTTCTCTTAATCTGTCATTATTTACCTCAGGCAACCGGGATCTGGAATGGAGGCAGTACCAGATTCAACAGGGGCTGAAGGAAGCCTACGACGAGTTTTCGCGCAACCGGCTTTATCCGACCCTTCGTGAACTCATCGATTTGCACAACGCGGTCGCTGATCTTCTTCAGAAACTGCATGACATGGAAGAACGTCTCCCGCGATCGCTCAAAGAAGTCAATCTCGTTGAAGGAAAGCTCGTGTATGACTCTCTCCCGCACGGCGGCACCGACATGGACGAACTTGCGACGTTGATCACCTGGGCCATGCCGCTTCTGAAACATGCTATTGAAGAGGGAATGGAAATCTACAATTTTGTGGATGAACATGTATCAATCGATCAAGTGGGTATTCTGCCCGTCTATCTCGAAGAGGGGTACTGGTTTGTTCCCGACAAGAAACTCTCTCTTCTGCACTTGTTGCGTTACGAGGTATCACTGTTTTCTTCCACTACGGAGCGATACCGCGCCCTTAAGACGCGTGTCCTGGAATCCATCGAAGAGTCACACCTTCATCGGTCTCCCGAGTCCTATAAGCATGGCCTGATGGAGCGGTACACGGACCTACCAAATCCTGCGACATTTCTTTCAGAAACTGATATCGACTTTCCGTTCCAGGAGACCATGCTTCCCGTGGCGAAACGGAAACTGATGGCGCGCGTTTTTTCCTAGCGATCATTGCTATTGACCACGATGTTCTGTACTTAGACATTCCAAAAAAATCTCCGTATTTCAATATTATGAAGTTCTACCGCTGTCCTGTTTGCGGCTCCGTTGCGAGTACGCTTCTTCGATCGCTGCGCGGAAAAAGGGAGAAGGACGTCGCCACGAGAATTCAACGCCGCCTACCGTCGTGGAACCTTGCACAAGGACTGTGTGAGCGCTGCCTCTACCTGAACGAGTTCGACACGCTGGAAGAGCACTTTGCTAGTCGTGCAAAGGGAAGCCTCTTCCGCGACCGTGTCCGTAATGAATTCGCCCTCCTTCCCACGTCCCTTCGCCTCAACGCTGATCCACGATTCACGGGAAGGGGAATCACAATCGCATTCCTGGATTCTGGATTTTATCCCCATCCGGACCTGAAGAAGCCCGTGAATCGAATTCGCGCGCTTGTCGATGTCACCGATTCATCGCGCACGGAAAAGTATTTTCAGTCGCCTCATGTGGAAAGCTGGCACGGAACGATGACGTCCGTTGCGGCAGCCGGGAACGGCCATCTTTCCAGAGGACTCTATCGCGGAATTGCATCAGAGGCAACTGCTGTTCTCGTCAAAGTCATGGATTCTGCGACACGTCGCGTAAGCACTCAGAATCTTGCAAAGGGGATTCGATGGGTAATCGAACACCGCCGAGAATTCAACATTGGAATCCTGAGTATCTCCGTTGGAGATGATGATCCCACTCCCTCCAGCGAAAGTCCCGTGAACCAGGCGGCGGAAGAAGCGGTAGCGGCAGGCATCGTTGTAATCGCTGCAGGAGGAAACGATCCTTCCCGACCTATCGTACCCCCTGCCAGTGCCCATTCGGTGATTACCGTTGGAGGTATGGATGATCGAAATGAATTGAACACAGGCTTGCGTGGAATGTATCATTCAACATACGGAAAGACCGTTGATGGGGATGAAAAGCCGGAGTTGATTGCACCTGCAATCTGGGTTGCCGCCCCAATTCTTCCCCACACCGATCAGTATCATGAATCAAAAACTCTCTTTGCCATTCTCCGCTCGACAACGCGCACTATATCCAAGATTCTTGAGCGAGAACGAAATGCTCGTCGAGATATTCCCCAAGGCATTGAGCATGGCGATTACAAGGGTTGGGCACGGGAAAAGATCAGCGAGATGCACTACTGCGCGCCGTATTATAAAGGAGTGGACGGAACATCTTTCGCAGCTCCTATTGTCAGTTCTGTCGTTGCCCAAATGCTGCAGGCAAACCCACTGCTCTCACACAAGACAATCAAGGAATTGCTAATTCATACGGCAGAACCGATAGCGGACATCCCACGCGAACAACAAGGAGGAGGAGCGCTGGAGCCCTCCAAGGCAGTCAGTAGCGCTCTCACGGCGTTGGCCAATGGTGTACACTTCTCACATTCACTCCCGAATAATCAAGTCGGAAAGCGCGGTGCTATCTTCGTTTGTTTTGAAGAAGCAGATACTGTCGCCGTAGCGGGCGACTTCAACGAGTGGAATTCCGAAGGAGATCGACTCCATGAAGTCGTGGCCGGTCAATGGGCCGGTGTCGTGCACTTACCCGCACCGGGACGCTATCGATATAAATTCGTGTTGAATGGAGACAAGTGGATCAACGATGCGCAGAATCCCGCTCAAGATCCAGATGGATTCGGCGGGCAAAATAGCATACTCACCACCGATTAGTCGGTTCGAACTGTCAGGGAAAAACTCCCACAAAGGGCTTGAAACTCTCAATGCAAGACAGTACCTTGAATCAACGACAAGCGAATTCCCCTATAACGATAGTTCACTTCTGAACCTTTCTCAAAACGATCTCAGGTCTTATGGCAACTGAAAAGATTTATCTGGACAGGAATGAGAATAACTACGGCCCTTCTCCCGCCTGTTTCGAAGCACTCCGGAACGCCGGCACTCCTTTACTCAGCACCTATACGCGCGTGTTTACCCGCGGCTCGAAGAGTGTGCTCTCGGAACGTCTGGCAAAGGATTTTGCGGTCACGGAAGATCAGATCCTCATCGGATACGGCGCGGAGCATTTGCTGAAGCAGGTGATTCGCTGCTATCTCGGAAAAGGAGAACGCCTTCTCATCCCGGCATACTCATGGTGGTACTACAAGAATATCGCGGATGAAGTCGGCGGACTCAGCTCCGAGTATCCCTTGATCGAAGGAACGGATGGCTTTGAGTTTAACGCAACACAATTCCTCAAGGTCTATCAGGAGAAGAAGCCGAAGGTTGTGTTCTTTGCTTCTCCCAATAACCCGACGGGAAATTCGATTTCGCTCGAAGACCTGAAGATGGTACTGCCGAAGTTGAAGGATGCAGTTGTCGTCCTCGATGAGGCGTATGTGTATTATGACGAGAAGAAGCACGTCCGTGATCTGATTGCGATTCACTCAAAACTTATCGTCATCCGGACATTTTCGAAATACTACGCCCTAGCCGGCATGCGTATCGGCTACGCCGTATGCGGACTGGAGGCAACTGAAATCGTTCAGTATAACAATGTGTACCTCGGGTATCATCGGGTCTCCGAAATGGTCGCAATTGCAGCGCTCGACTCAGTCGACTACTACCGCGGGATCTCGGCGAAGATGGCAACCGACAAGAAAATCTATTACGACGAACTGGGACGCTTGCCCGGTTTCACCGTTTATAAATCAGACGCAAACTTCATCCTGGTCAAAATTCCTGCGGAGATAAAAGCAGACCTCAAGAAATTCCTGACCGACCGGGGGCTCATCATCAAATTTATGGATGAGGAACTTCTCAACACGCATCTCCGCATTACCATCGGGACACAGGAACAGAACAAGAAACTTGTCGAAGCAATCCAGGCATTCATGGCAGTCGCTGAACCCAGCGGGAGGCCCGTGATTGGGATTGATCGCTGAGTACACCAGAACGTTAAAGCTCCCCGCCGTCGAGGAGTTTTTCGATCTGTTCTTTTATAGACCCCTCGCCTTCTTCTTCGTCAAGCTCATCGCACACACGGAGATCACCCCGAACCAGCTCACGGTCGCTTCGATGGTCTTTGGCGTGCTTGGCGGTTTCAGCTATACGTATGGAACTCCCGAAGCATACGCATGGGGCGGTGTCCTTTACCTCCTCTACCATGTTATCGATTGCAGTGACGGCCAGCTTGCACGACTACAAAACAGCGGTTCGGCCATCGGTCGCATCCTCGATGGAGTCGCAGATTACGCGGTGAGCGTTGCCGTCTATCTCGGTATTGGTATCGGGTATGCGGGCACCTCTTCTTCGCCGGGAGCCATGTGGGCATTAACGGTCGCAGCCGGTATCAGTAATGCAGTGCAGTCCGGCCTCCTTGATTTTTACCGGAACAGATTTCTCGACATTGTTCTTCAACGAAAGAGTGTTCTGGATGAAGGGGTGAAAGGGTTCGAACAAGAGTACGAGACTCTGAAGAGGGAAAAGCGCAAGCTGTTCGACCGTATTCTCATCTGGATTTACCTTCGCTATTCGGCGCTGCAAGCGCGCGGCACCTCTGGAAACAAAAAAGAAAAACCCGCCACAGCAGTCGATCCGCAAGTCTTCCGTCAAAAAAACCGGGTGATCATTCACCTCTGGACGTACCTCGGTCCCACAACGCAGTGGACACTTCTGATCGTCACCTCCCTTCTTAACCGGCTTGATATTTACCTCTGGGGAATCGCTGCGGTTGGCAATGTTCTCGCGTTGATTCTCCTTGTATTACAAAAACGGATTGATCGGCAACTCGGCATGCAGGAACAGAAATGAAGGGAGTGATACTCGCTGCCGGTATTGCCTCGCGTCTCCGACCGCTTACCGACAGCACACCGAAGTGCCTCCTCCGCGTTGGCAACGCGACAATCCTCGGCCGCACACTGCAGAACCTCCGCACCAATAATATTCGCGACATTGTCATGGTGACGGGATACCTGGAAGAGCAAATACATGCGTTCGTGCGGAGCAAGTTTCCGGATCTTCATATATCGTTTCTGACCAATCCGTTGTTTGATTCCACAAACAACATTTACTCCCTCTGGCTAGCGCGAGAGTTGGTCATGAACGACGATATGCTCCTGCTGGACAGCGATATCATCTTTGATGAAAGTATCATCAGAGTGCTCCTTCAATCAGGACACGAAAACTGTCTTGCAATGAAAACCGGACTTCCCCTTGGTGAAGAAGAGATTAAGGTCCTGTCCGATAAGGCCGGTCGCATCCTGCAGATTAGCAAAGTAGTCGATCCGACAGAGGCGGCGGGAGAATCCATTGGTATTGAGAAGTTCAGTGCGAAATATGTTTCACTCCTCTTCGAAATCCTGAAAGACAAGATGCTCGTGCGCAAGGAAGTGAACCACTTCTATGAAGCTGCATTCCAGGAGACAATAGCAAATGGGAGCGAAATCTACGCTGTTGATGTGCAGGACAAACGCTGCATGGAGATTGATACTGCAGAAGACCTCCAGCGAGTCGCGGCGCTGCTTGAAACCTCGTAGATAGGAAGAGTTCTTTCGCTGAAAAACTACCTCTCCCTTTATTGCATTCCTTCTGGAATTCCGCTATCCTACCCGTAACATCATGGAGGGAGCATGGCACGCGCATCCACCACAACCGCCCGTCAAAAATCCTCATCCTCGCTCGACACGCTGGTTGAAAAGCTCAATTCTTTTTCCGCGGATAACTATTGGGACTTGGGTAAATTCCTTGTCGAAAAGGTCGTCCCGACTGCGCTCAAGGAAGGTATCTACTCGGAACAAATTCTGAAAAAGATGGCGGAGGTGCCGGGGTTTAAGTTCCCCTTTCAAATGCTGAAGCAGTGCCAGATGTTCTACACTTACTACCCGAACGTTGAGAAGAAACCCCTGCCGGAAATTTTCTATTTCGAGCTTGCCACAAAAGTCAACGACAGCAAGCAACGCGAAGCCTACGAGAAGATGGCGGTCCAAAACAAGTGGACGATTTCTGATCTCCAAAAGAAAATCCGTGACGACGAGCTTGCCCGCCGCTCCGATGAGCGAACGCAATACGGGTTTGAACTCAAGGAAAAAACCATCTGGTCGTTTGACATCCCTGACCCTCGCTTCGGGAAGTCCGGCGTCAAGGGACGTCTCCCCGGACAGATCGTGGCAAACGCCTTGTTCTACTATACAAAGCCTGGTGCAAGGATCGTCGATCCGATGGCAGGAAGCGGTACCACGGGGGACGTCGTAGAAGGGACAGAGTTTCTTTCCGACAGGAAAGTGAAAATGTACGACATTGAACCGGCAGATGAGCGGATAACGAGAGCGAATATTCTACAGACCGGCATCCCGGAGGAAACCGCCAGCGTCGATTACGTGTTCCTCGACGCGCCATCGGAGTTTTTCTCGCAAACCAACGGGGGTGCCGCCTCGGCCGCAGCAGCGAAGGCCGAAACACTTCTGAAATTCAAAACAATTACGCGCGAAGCAAGCCGCATTCTCAAGAACGGCGGTCGGGTCTCGATAATTGCTGAACTCGTGACAGGGTCCTTCGGGGTGATCGATTATCCGTTTGAGATTTCGATGCTGATGAAGGATCTGGGTTTTGTCCCAATCGGCAAGGTCTATCTCCCGCGGCATGGTTCGACAAGGAGCAAGGTAATCCATACCGAAGGCATCAAGCCCATGATCTCCGACTGCAAGGAATTACTGACCTTCGAAAAAGCTGCGATCATTTCGTAGAATGACGGAACGACAAAAACTCAATGACACCGAGATCCAGCAACTTGGCTCCTCTCTTCCCGGGTGGTCCGTCCAGAATGGAAAGTTGCACAGAGAGTTCAAGTTTAAGGACTTTGCGGGTGCATGGTCATTTATGTCCGGCGTGGCGCTCGTCGCGGAATCGCTCAACCATCATCCGAACTGGTCGAATGTCTACAATCGCGTCGTCATCGATCTGATGACGCATGACCTCGGTGGCCTCAGTACGCTCGATGTGGAGTTTGCAAGGAGAGTCAGCGCTTTAGGAAAATGAGTGTTTCGGAGAACGGGAGAGGCGTTTGAGAACCGGGAGCGCCGCAAGAGAAACAGCGGCCATAACGGCAAACGCAATCGCATAACCAAACCCTCCTACCAACTGTCCCACCACAAATGCCGACCACATTTCGCATGCATTCGTCACACCCATGTAGGCGCTGAATTGTGTCGCGCCAAGACGAACGTCCGTCATATCCATAAACAGCGCATAGGATGAAGCTGTAAAAAGACCGATCCCAAGATAGAGGACACCGAGCAATACAAACAGACTTGCAGAATTTCCGGCGCTGCCGGTTTCAATGACGATGCTGACGGCGAGAATCAGAACAGCCATGAAGAGCAGGAAGAAACTGACCGTGCGAATTCTTCCCATCACGTCTGACAAATACCCACCTGCAACGGCACCGATCATCATGGCAACAACCACAGGGAATGCCATGAACCAGCCAGTCTCCTCTGTGGAGATTCCCATGTCGATCAGAAATGGTGTCACTACCGCTCCCACCGCCTCAAATCCGGCGCCTCCGATGAGTGCAAATACAAGGGCAAGCCATGTCGACCGACGACGAAGGAGGGTTCCGAGACGGGTTGCAACATCTTTCATCCGCTTCCACTGATCCTCGTGGGCTGTATGCATTGCTTCCACTCCTGAAAAAAAGAGAAACGCCATCGAGAACCAAATGACGCCGATCAGGAGTGAGATCACCGCCGTGTCACCGAACGTAGAGGCGAGGAGCAATGCGCCTCCCCCCAGAGCAGACCGACCGAGCAGCATCCCTGCCTGCATCCAACCATTCACCGAACCTTTTTCTTCCGCGGAAACGGAAGCGATGGCAAGAGCATCGACAGAAACATCCTGCGTTGCCGCAGCAACGGCATGCACGAACAAGAGTCCGACAATCAGGGGAAAGTCCGTATGGAGATCCACGAACAGAAGAGGCACCAGCGAGAAACCCATAATCGTTTGGGCGGAAAAGATCCACGAGCGCAATGTCCATCGGGAAGAGCGGAGTGAATCAATGAGGGGAGCCCAGAGGAACTTCAGTGTCCAGGGAAGGATCAGGAGCGCGCTCAACGAGGCAATTTGTTCGATAGGAACACCGGCGACACGGAGGCGAGCCGGCAACGCCCACCAGATAAATCCGATGGGCGCACCTTCACTCAGATAGAGAACCGCAAAGAGGAATCGACGACCAGCCGGTGATCGAAGAAGATCCGTCAAGTGTTTCCTTTGTAATGGATTTCGTAGAGATCGGTCCTCCTATCACGCCAGTTCAACACACTGCCGCTTTGTCGATGCCGCTTGAGCAGTTCAAGATCAACTTCATCGACAATCACTGTCTCGATATTCGGCGTTGCTTCCGCCTCGACGGCATCACGGGCAAACTGCAGATCGGCAGGGGTAAAAATACCTGATTGCGCATACTGAATGTCCATATTATGGATGGAGGGGAGATTGCCGACCGTACCGGCAATGGCAACATAGACATGATTTTCAATACACCGGGCTTGCGCACTATAGCGTACGCGCAGATAGCCGTAGCGTTCGTCTGTGCAGAACGGAACGAAGATGATCTGCGCTCCCTTTTCCACCGCGATGCGGCTCACTTCGGGGAACTCGATGTCGTAGCAAATCTGAATCGAAATCTTTCCCTTGTCCGTTTCGAAGACTTCGACAGAATTTCCCGGTTCGACTCCCCACCATCGCCGCTCGTTTGGCGTAATATGAAGCTTATACTGCTTGTTGATGGTGCCATTGCGCTGGAATAAGTACGCGACGTTATAAAGACGATCGTTTTCGATACAAAAATGTGAACCGCCAATAATGTTAATATTGTACTTTACCGCCAGTCGCGTGAATGTCTCAACGTACTGGGGCGTAAACTCAGCAAGCTTGCGTACCGCAAGAGCCGGACGGGATGCTTCAATAAAGCTGAGCATCTGAGTCGTGTAAATCTCCGGGAAGAGGATGAAGTCGCAGCGATAATCAGAGGCCACGTCAATAAAAAATTCGCATTGGCGGACGAACTCCTCAAACGAACTGATCTGTCTCATCTCATACTGAACGACGCAGATTTTGACCGGCTGCGCTGCCACAAACACCCGGTCGGGGTCCGGTTGGTAATCCAGATTCGTCCACTCCAGAAGAGTCGCATAACCCTTTGACTCCTTATCGGAATCCATATAGGAACCCATCAACCGTTTGAGAACGAAGCCATTTGAAAGTTGCGTGGTTAACACCGGATCGACCAGCACTTTCTGTGTCACCTTGTCGACATATTCTCTCGCGGTCATTTTATCGGAGTATTTCCCATAATTGGGTATACGGCCGCCGATAACAATCCTCATCAGGTTCATTTCAACAGCGATCCGCTTGCGCGCATCGTACAGGCGGCGCGCGAGCTTCATCCCCCGATATGCGGGATCCACCATAATTTCAATTCCATAAAGGGTGTTCCCTTCTGGATTATGGTTGGTGATGTACCCTGCGTTGGAGATATCCTGCCAGGTATGCATCTCGCCATACAGCGCAAAGTCAAGAATCAGGCTGCTGCTGGATGCAACGATCTCCCCATCGTACTCCACGCAGATCTGGCCCGCTTGAAACAAGCTGAGCTGACTTTCAATTTGTTCGCGCGTCCACGGTTTCATTCCCGGGAAACACTTTAGCTGTAAGTCGACAATTTTTTGATAATCCTCCATCTGAATTGGGCGGACAATTATTTTCTTCTGAAAACTATCCAAATCAAGAACAGGCATTCATTTTCTCCAAGGTTGGCAAAAGATTCAATAACACCCTACCCCGCGACGTTTTTCGAAAGGGACTGTAACATTGCCCGAAAATCATCGCTTGCACTGTTAACAACGGAACTCGGTCCGGTAAATTTGAAAAATACCATTCCTCCCGGAGCTTCGACAATGGCCCCATGAAGACTGTATTTTTCCTTCGTCCCCTGGGATTGCATCATCGGGCCTCCCGGGGAGAGATAGTTTCCCTGAACGCTGACTATCGTTACGCTGATTCCGTTGAACTCCTCCTTGTTGCGTTCTTCGTTTGTACGGTTCTCGAACTGCGCCAGCCATCGATCGATGTTCGCCTCGACATTTCCACCTTGCCCCTGCCCGAAGTAGAAAACGGCACATTCTCCCTGCTCAACATTTTCATCGCTTCCCTTCACAAAATAAGTCCCGACGCGCATTTGCTTTTCCGGACCTTTTGTCCAGGTCGCTGGTATACTCCATTGGACTCCCGCAACGTTCTGAGTTTGTGACGATAAAGCCGGCCGCTGACCCTCTTCTTGCTTCTTTTGGGTTGAACACCCAAATAACAGTGATGACAATAGCACAGCATACAGTGTAACTCTCTTCAAGGGTTTCATTTATTCACCTTTTTGTATTCGACTGGTTTTTTGTGTTTACGTGTATTTGTTTTGTAGTGTCTATTCAGGACGTCGGAAGGTCAACGGAACCGTTACCCAGGAAGTCACTGGGCCCGAAGGCATTTTCCCGGGTTCAAACTCCGCGCTCAACATAGCACTGATTGCCGCCTCGTTGAAGACCGGGTTTGTGCTCTCAAGGATTCTTGCTTGCAGCGGTTTTCCCGTGGGCCCCACCTGCACTCGTACTTTGACCGTTCCTTCGGCGCCCGTCCGAAAAGCCAGCTCTGGATACTGAGGCAGGATAAACTGTTTCACCCGCGGCAGTTCTTGCGTTTCCACATACGATGGTGTCAATTGATCAGCGCCGATATTGGGGGCTTTCGGAAGAACGGGAGGAATTCTTATCACGTTCGTTTCCCCGTCTCCCGCCAGGAGGTGATCAGCACCGGGTAAATTCTGCTCTACGTTGCTTTCTCCTCCCGCAGGGGAATCAGTCAGAAGATTCGCTTTGGGCGGATTGATTTCAATATTCTCCAGAATCGCCCCAACCGATCCGGACTCATTCGTTTTATTCTCCCCACGAGTAACACCGGGGATGGATCGACGGGCATTCCCGGATAAAGATGACTGGCCTTGGTGTTCTTCTTTTCCTCCAAAGATAATCGAGAGAGTAATTATGGCGATAAGAAGAATTGCCGAGATAAACAACACGGTTGACCACCGTATAGCAGGCTGACGGCCTTCTTCCATGAAGTTCTCGTCCAAGAAGGCAGGCATTGCCACGGCTGATTCTTTTCTCGACGCTAATTCTTCGGGCGCCGGTGAAAAAGGAGACTCCGATTCAGCACGTAATCCCATTGGACTCTCAAGGGTCGTCCTATCGCTGGCTGCATCCTGCAGGCCGAGAATATGATTGATCCTCTTCTCATATCTTTCGGCCTCCGGATCGTTCGGATGAAGAATGTAAAGTCGCCGAACCTCTCTCAATGCACGCTGCAGATCTCCTTCGGTAAGGTATTCATCAGCACGCTGCAAATAGGACTGCCGGACGTTTTCCAACGCTTCCTCCCGCTCGGTAATCTCTCTTTTTGAAGGCTGATCAATCGGAGGGACTGAAACCGCCCGCGCAGCGATTGCTTCGAGGGCTCTCTGGATCTCCTGTCTGGCGCTTTCCGAAAGAGTCTGGTCACTGGAAAGTTCGCGCAACCGTTCGACTTTTTTCTGTAAAGCAATTACATACAGATTATGAGGCTCCGTTGCCCGCGCGTGCTGGATCGACTCCAGCGCTTCCTGAAATTGTCCCTCACGCACGAAACCCTGAACGTGATTCAGGTGCGAAGAAAGAAGTCCATGTTCGTGATTGTCAGGGGGGACAGTCATAGGCTGAGTTTCTTGCCGGGTGCGCGGAACGAATTGCTACGAATGGCCGACCCGTTTCTGGTCGGGATAGATGAGCTTGAGCGGTGTCTCTTCCTTCTGCTGGCGAAGTTCCGTCTGGCGGATGCGATTCTCAACGCTGCGGATTTCAGGATTCAGTGGATCAAGGGCATATGCTTTCGCTACCTCATCGAGGGCACTGGTGCAGTCATCGGAATCGTGAAAGTCCATGGCCCGTTGCAGATGCTCCTTTACCTCTTCAGCAGAACTCCGTGTGTCAGGATCTTCGCCCGCTCGATCGTTTCCGCTCCTCCTCCACGTCTCCGCCTCAAGGCCGCGCAGTTCATTGTTTTCGGGATCCACCGTGAGCCCAAGCGCAATTTGGGCAAGGGCTTCTTCATATGTGCCCGCACGAAGATTTTCCTTCGCCATCTCAATATGGCGAAGGATTGTTTCATCACCAGAATGACCTTCTTCATCTAATTCGCGCGAAATCTCCTGGAGTAGCGAATTGTCTGGAGAAAGCAGAAATCCTTTCTCAAGGAGGATGCGGACATCCTCTTGATTTCCTTCGGGCAAAAGCCGCCGCGATTCAATAATAATCCTCTCTACTTCCTTGTCGCGGGCATTTTCAATTTCTGAGCGCAAGCCAAGAAGTTCGATCGAATTAGGGAATTCGTTCAGGCCTGCTTCAACTTCTTTTAGTGCCTTGTGGTATTTTTCCTCCGCAAGAAACTCACCTGCGCGGGCTATACACTCTTCAATGGTCGATGTTCCTACAATGATCTTCTCGATCTCCGACCGGAGAGTTAGAAGATCTTCGTTCTGAGGCTCCAGAGAGAGACCATTCTCAACTTCGCGGAGGGCGTCACAATGCTCACTGCGGTCAAGAAGCTCCATCGCCCGCCACAAATTCTCTCGGGCCGAGGGTTCCTGCTCAACCTCAATCTGTTTCTCAGCAGCTTGAAACGTCCTGTATTCCTCATGGATTTCATCGTCTAACTTCTGGATAGCAGGGTTCAACGGATCCAGCACGAATGCTTTCGCCAATTCCTCCAGTGCATCATCAAATCGTGATGCCTTACGCATCCGCTGGGCATTTTCGAAGTGAGTTATTGCTTCCTCGGCAGAACTCGGGTGCACTTCGGATTGGAGGGAAATGCCCTCCCTCATGGTGATAATCTCTTGTTCTGCATCTTTCACTTCTTCATCAAACGGATCAAGAACAAAAGCTAGCGCAAGCTCTCCTAAAGCGCTTTCAAATTGATTGTCACGAGCATACTTCCGAGCGCGCGTGAGATATTCACCGATTTTGTTTTTTTCCTGCTTCTTCCTCTTCTCCTCCTCCAGGTGTTCACGCGCCAGCAAACGATCTCGCTCGGCTTTCTCCAGACTGCGAAGTTCCTCTTCGCGCCGCTTCGCCTGTTCTTCCTTTTTGCGAACCTGTTCTTCAGTAAGCGCATGCGCTCGACGATCCTGTTCCAGGAGGATGGACGTTTCACATTCCATTAGATCCTTGCTGAGCGGATCAATGACATACGCTCTTGTGATAACGCGAAGAGCCTCATCGAAATCCCCCTGCCGGGCATGGTTGTTTGCTCTCTCTATATGTTTTGCAACTGTCACCTGCACGGCTTCAATCCGCTTGACGCGCTCTTCTTCTTGCCTTTTCTCACGGGCGAGCTGTTCCTTTCGCTCCTTCTCCATCCGCTCGCGGATAACCCGCTCAAGACTTAGAACGTCTTCGTTGAGCGGGTCAATAACAACGACGAATGCAAGTTCACTCAGCGCGTCATCGAGTTGTCCGGCAGCAAGAAGATGTTTGGACTGTCGAACGTATTGTTGAACCTTTTGCTCCTGCGCAACACGTCGGGCATCTTCTGCGCGTCGCTTCTTCTCGTCAATTTCTTGTTGAATCTTCTCTTGTTCAGATGAAATCAGTTCGCTTCGTTGATGCTCTTCTTCTTCTCTCAACCGCTGCAGTTCCAGCTTTTTGTTTTTGTTCTGCTCCTGGAGCTGATTGCGGATTTCTCCCTCGAGTATTCTTACCTGCTCGTTCATCGGGTCCAAGAGATATGCCCGATCAATTTCAGCAAGTGCTCGTGGAAAGTCCGACTTCGCTTGATATTCAATGACCCTTGTAATAAACGACTGGATTTTCTCTTGAATTGCTGCTTTCCGCACTTCGTCAAGCGAAAGACGTTCATCATTTTCTTTTTGGAGACTCTGGAGCGCTTTCTCCTTCTTTAGCTCGTTGTCTAGCGAACGCTGTGCTTGCACGACCGCAAGACTGGAAAGTTGTTCAATTGCCGGTTTGAGCCGCCCGCGTTGCTCTTTGGATTTTTCTCCGTCATTGGCCTGAAGAAGTGACCGAACACGGTCTTCATACGCAAGGGCATAAAGGTTGGAAGGATTCGCGGCCCGGGCCTTGGCAATCTCTTTGAGCGCCACATCGTACTTTCCTTCGCGCACCAGCTGGTCTGCAATCTTGAGGTACTTTGCTCCCTCTTTCAATTGCTCTACACTGCGCACCAAAGGTTCGGCTCTTCTGGCCATAACCGACCTTTCCTTTCAACTCTATTGAGGAATGCCTATATTCATGGTGAGCGTGCCAGGGTGAGGACACCAGGACAATACAATGCTCTTTGGATTGGTTCACGTGAGATACACGTGCAGTTATGTAAAGGGTAATCAAAAGTCTTATAAGTGTCAACATCATGGAAGTGGCTTTCCGGTGGCGAATATCACACATTGACCGATGTAAGGGAGGGGACACAATCATGAAATCAAATGAACCCGCTTTCATTCTGTGCGTTGCGCTGCTCATCTCGTGTGTCACCTCACTACATGCAACCGCACCAGTAGTAAATTCAGTAAGTCCAACCTCTCATTCTCTTATCGTACAAGGGACATCCGATATTACGGCAACATTTGATCAGCCGATAAACCCTTCTTCTTTTTCGAGTGCCGATCTCATGGTTTTCGGTCATTGGTCGGGAATTATGCAGGGGCTGACGATTTTTGAGAATGGAAATATGACGTTGCGATTTTCGCCACAGCGGTCATTCTCAGCTGGGGAACTCGTAACAGTAACTCTTTCCAAGAACCTACAGAACACGACTGGAGAATCCATGCTTCACGGGTACTCATGGACGTTTTGGATTCAAACAGCACCGGGATCATTTAACTTTGTGTCGGCCCCTCCAATCAGTACCCGTCGTTCCGGTGAAGGTCGTATCCAGTCGTACGGAGCATACGGTGGCGACTTTAATGAGGACGGCTTTTCGGATCTGGCCATACCGAACGAGATTTCAGTGGATGTTCGTTTATTTCTTAATAATGGAGCTGGTTCATATGGTGCATTTGCAGTTTATCCTATGCCTGGAGGATCGTCACCAAGTCCGAATGAGGGAGCTGACTTCAATGGTGATGGCCATCTTGACTATGCAGTTGGCAATGGGGGCAATAACAAGCTAACCATATTCATGGGGGATGGAATGGGAAATCTCACAACTCCCACAAACTATGCTGCTGCCCAGCAAGTGCGGGGTGTTGCGATAGATGATCTGGACGGGGACGGGGATATGGATATTGTCACTGCGAATAGATCGGGGAGCAATGTGATTCTCTTCTCCAATGACGGAACTGGTTCCTTCACAGCGACAGACACCTTGGAAGCGAATGTGAGCCAGGAAACTGCATGTGCAACTGCGGACGCAAATGGAGATGGGATTCTTGATCTTTTTGTAGGTGGATTCGGAAGCAATGAGATCTCGCTGATGCTTGGCGACGGCCAAGGTAGCTTCGTTTTCTCCCACAAACGTCCAGCCAAAGGAAGACCATGGATGATTGCGGTTGGCGACGTGAATGGTGACGGAAATGTTGACGTCGTATCAGCAAACAATTCTTTTAATAACGCTTCCGTTCTGTTCGGCGATGGAATGGGACATCTCGACACAGCCGTCACTTATCCTACAGGATCAATTCCAATCGCCATCGATCTCGGTGACATCGATGGGGATGGAGATCTTGATCTTGTCACCAGTAATTACGCCTCAGCCTCATGGACTGTCTATGAAAATGACGGAAGTGGAATATTCATCAACCCACGGACGCTCAATTCCTCCAGCACCGGATCCTGCGCAACACTTCATGATCGCGACAACGACGGTGATCTTGATTTTACTGGTATTGATGAAGTAGACGATTTGATTTTTCTTTTCACAAATAACCCACCGGTCTCTGTCGAAAGCGGTCTTTCGTTTCCTGCGAAAGTACAACTTGGTCAGAACTATCCGAACCCGTTCAACAACTCGACGAAGATTTCGTTTTTCATTCCGTCGCGGGAACACGTCTCTCTTGTTCTCTATGATATGCTGGGGCGAGCGGTACATGTTCTGGTGAATGAAGATCGAGTCGAAGGGACGCACGAAGCGTTTGTCAACGCAGAGGGTCTTGGAAGCGGAACATACTTCTATCGTCTCCGCGCCGGTGATTTCGTGGAAACGAGGAAAATGGTTTATCTGCGATAGTCTTGTGTTGCACGCGATGTCGGGTTTTCGTAACTTCTTTCCGCCGTTTGCCAATCGGGGCGTAGCTCAGCCCGGCTAGAGCGCTTGCTTTGGGAGCAAGAAGTCGCAGGTTCGAATCCTGTCGCCCCGACAACCGACACGAAATAGTTGTCTTGAGTTTTTTCAGCTGCCTCTCGAGAACCGAGGGGCAGTTTGGTTCCTGGATTGCAACAGGATTCAAAAACCCGTATATTCTCGTCCGATTCTTGAAATCGGGGAAAAGTTGAACCATCGTGATGAAATTCCTGCTTAACTTGCCGGCCCCGTAGCTCAATTGGATAGAGCAACAGCCTTCTAAGCTGTAGGTTCCGCGTTCGAGTCGCGGCGGGGTCACAGCAATGCGGAATGAGGAATTCTGAATGGTGATTGAGCTATGGACTCGGAGAGAAGGATATGGCGAAGGGTGATGAACTCAGGGACAGAACAAGAAATTTGTACTTGATGTTATGGATGCCTTGGCCAATCTTCCTCGACTCAGGCGGCAGAAATAATTTCCCGGCAAGTCATTAGATCTGCAACTTCCGTTGGAGCCAATTATCGTTCGGCTTGTAGGGCAAGATCGAAGGCCAATCTTGTAACGAAAATTGCCATTGTTGTCGAGGAGTCTCACGAAACCCAGTACTGGCTGGAACTCTTCATGAAATGAAGCTGGTCCGCGACGATTAGTTCAACCGACTCCATGGCGAGCGAGACGAGCTGGTTTTGATTTTCGTTACGTCAAGGAAAACGGCTCAAGCAGCAAAAGAAGTGAACCGATAACGGACATCATTTCTCATTCGAAATTCTTCCTTGTTCGCCCCCATCGTCTAGAGGCCTAGGACACGAGCTTTTCAAGCTTGTAACACCGGTTCGAATCCGGTTGGGGGCACAATACAATGGGCACACTTCATAAAATGGCGCCCCATCTCGACCGATTCTTTCCCAATGACTACCTCACCTGCTACTTTCCAGGCAGCACAGCATCAATTTCACGGCGCTCGTTTGCTATGGCTTCACCCTGTGTAGCAAACCACTTCACCGTCAACTTTGGTTTTCCAGTATTATTGGAACAGGAATAGGTTGTTCCGTTACCGACATTTTCTGACATCACCTTGATTTCTACTCCGCGATGAGTTGCCTTTGTCGTTGTTACTTTGATCATGAAAAATTCCCTCTGATGTTTCCTCGATAGTGGTTGAACGTATTTATACGACCAGGCGTATTTCCTGTTCTTCCTCGGCCATCTCGATTTCGGACTTCAGATACGCGTTGGGATCATGATAGAGTGCCCCCTGCGGAAGCCACCGCCACATCGGCCCAAGGTCTTTTTGCACCTGATTTAAATAGAAGCTGGGAAGCGTTGTCGTCTCCTGTTCAAAATATGTCCGGAACTGCTGATCGTGAAGAAGTTGTCGGTGCACGTTTGAGTAATGATTGATTCTTCCGTATCCCTCCGATGACACCGCCCGGACAACATTCAACCAACGGGGGATAAATGCATGGGTCGCCCCGATCCGACGAAAGATCGCACGCGCGGAAAAAGTATATTTCGTCAGATCGATTACGTGTTCGTAGAATGAAGGCCACGAATAGTTCGTCGGCTTAAGGTTCATTGCGAGATTATTGTTCAAAAAGTGGAATGGAAATCCGATAACCCGATTCTCCCTCTGATATTGCAGATTGAGTGGCGCAGCTTCACCGAAGGAGGAGAGAAGCGAATAGCCGGGAAATGCACCTGGCGTCAAATCGACAAATCGTTTCGTGAGCTCAAATGGTTCGGAACCGCTGTCCGAGTCCAGTCCCAACACGAAGTTGGTCTGAATGTACGGGATGTGTCTCAGTATCATATTGACGTGATCGGATACCCGTCGCACCTTCTCCATGCCTTGCTTGGAACCGGTGCTCGACTTGCCACCGAGATCGTACCACGACTCGACGCCCGGCAAAAGAGCTTTGAAGCCATTATGCCTCAGCCTCTTCACATGCGCTTCCGAGAGGAGTGAAAGACTGCTTTCCGCGGCGAAATCGATACTGCCGGGACGGACAGACTCTTCCATCACGCCCATGAAATCATCGAAGCGAACCCCAAAGTTCGGATCGTGCCAGCCTACCAATGGTTTCTTGAACTTCGTGAGAAGGAACCGGAGGTCATCCTTCATCACGGAAAAATCGAGCGGTTGGTACGGGACTGTCGAATCGATGCAGAAGCTGCATGTATAAGGACACCCCGTGCTGCCTAACATTGGCACCATCTTAATAAAAGGTGCCTTCCGGAGTGTAGATTCGATACACTCCCATCGTTCACGAACGCCCGGGATATCATCGGGCTGTTTTTCTGCTGCGAGTCGAATACCAAGAGGTCTGTGCTTCGAACAGTCTTGCAGGATATCCCTGATTACTGATCTGTCCGTGAGCCCGACAACGTAGTCGAAGTACTTTTGGGCATCTTGAGGATAGCAACGGGCATGAGGACCGCCGAGCACGGTAATCGCGCCGCGTGACTGGAACTGGTTGCTGAGGGCATAGGCAACCTGGGCCGCCTCCGTGAAGGCGCCAATAAACACAAGGTCGACGTTCTCGGGCAATTCCTCCGCAAGATTCTCAAAGCCTGTATAGGAGAGAAAAGTAACATCGTGTCCCTCCTCCTTGCACCATACGGCGACAGCCTGAGGCATGATGCTCGCAAGATTGGCGTTCATGACCCGTGCCCATAATGCACGTGTCGGACCTTTGCTAACGAGATCAATGATCCCGATTCGTAGTTTTCGCATAGAGATCTCCAGGGAATGTTCCTTTGAGAATTACTTCAATCGTCCTCGATTGCGCTTTCTTATCGCTTCTTTAACAATTCTTGAAAAGACTGATCTCGTCAACGAGTGCGCGTATATCTTCTCTTGTTCTCCCACAGCTTTTATGGTCTTGTAGAAGTCTGCAACGGTGGCATTCTTAAGCATGAAGCTCTCGACGCCCTTGCGTACCAAGGCCAAAATCTCCTTATCCGCTTCGTCTGAACGCAGCTTGGCAGCATCCGCAAGTTTGCGGCCGGTCTTTGGTAACTGTGGCGCCCTAGGGAGGCGTTCTTTCCTTTTTGTTGACAACAGACACCCCTACATTGATCGCACTAAGGTAGAGACGATTGTCACTGGAATGAATAGCTCAATGGAATGAATGAGGGACTAGTCCCTTGGGACGAGAGGGTGTTGCTGTTTAGTAAGAATCGCTGGTGTGTGCGAATCGGGCAATTTCCAGACGGGTGTGGAGAGCGAGTTTTTCGAGGATGTTGTGAACGTGACTTTTGACAGTGTCTGTGGCAAGATGAAGTCGGTTGGCAATCTCCTTGTTGCTCAGCCCCTCCGCTATTAAGGCAATGACCTCTCGTTCCCGGCGTGTCATCCTCACCGAGGCAAACGGATTACCCTTTTTCTTGTGCGTGGCGTATTGAACAATCTGAGAGAAGAGTGAGTCAGTGAGCAGGGGAGGCAAAACGTTTGCGCCCTTTGCGACAGAACGAATCGTCCTTAGAAACTCATTGAACGTCGCATCCTTCAGGACAAACCCTGAGACTCCTGCTTGCACGTATTGAACAAGTTCTTCCTGCACCGGAACAAGATCCATTCCAATCACTCTTGCATCAGGAGCGCTCTTCTTGAGCAATCCCAGCAGGCGAAGGCTATTCTGACTGCGTAAACCGAGGTCAAGGAGAATCACGTTGGGTTTCGACTTCTTCGCGCGCAAGAGAGCATCACTGTTCCCGGGTGAGGCACACACCTTAAAATCAGGTTGCTCTTTGAGCATGACCAAAAGCCCCTCGCGCAGGAGCCGATTGTCTTCAATAAGAAGGATCTGGATTCTTTTCATTCAGAGGGAATGCGGCGAAGAAGGAACAAACTATGCAGACCCAAAAGTTGGTCGTCGACTTCAATAACAAGATAAGAATTCTCGAAACGTTTTCAAATGGTCACAAGAAGGAGCCGCTCGATTCGTCTGGCCTTCTGCTACGACTCGCTCATAAAGAGGCGGCAAAATTGCCATTAGCTGAGAATAAGTATAACTTGATACAGTAGTATTGTTCGAGAAAGGTGTTTTCCCAAAGTCTTTCAAATATTCTAGCGGATACAGAAAGGAGAATCAATGATAGCGGCCCGTCAGGTATGGGGTATTATTCAAGGACATGTCCCAAGAAAGAAATGGGTGTCATCAGATGACATCTATGCAATTGTGGAGTTGCATGGGAAGCTCGATAAAGAAGACCGGAAGCCGCTCTCTTCTCGATCAAGCATTCCAAGATGGAAAATTTTGGTTCGCAACGTCCTGTCGAACCGCGTAAGGAGGGGAAGAATACGTTCGCGAAAGAGTCTAGAGCAGAACTGATCTCGAGGCACCGCTCCGTATTCTTCCACCAGCGGCTCCCTTTTCAGGTGAGTTGCTCTCAACTCGTGAAAGGAATAGATTAGGATTTGATCCGCAGTATGACTAACTTGTGGATCACTAAGTAACTGTACACCGCTTTTAGATGCCTGCAGATGAACCGTACGAGTCCTTCCAAGGTCGCAACGCCATCATACAGAAGTAGCTAAGTAGATTTTCGGCGTACACCTTGCCTGACGGTAGAGTCGGGTTATTATACAAAAGAAAGGACGAGTTCCATGGAAAAAGGAACAGTCAAATGGTTCAACGCAGCAAAAGGTTTTGGTTTCATTTCACGCACAGGCGGTGAAGATGTTTTCGTCCACTTCAATGCGATTTCGGCAAGCGGATACAAGAGCTTGAACGATGGTGATGCCGTTGAGTTTGACGTCGAGAAAGGCCCTAAAGGACTGCAAGCCTCGAACGTTTCTGTTGTGAAGTAAAAACAACAACAGGTTGGAACAAGAGACCCTGCTAATAAAGCAGGGTTTCTTGTATCATAGTAGATTCAATTCAAATTGGGCAGAGCCAATCTGCTTACTATCTCCCTTCAACGAGGAGATGCGTGAGAAATCGTGCGCCATTCACCCATTCGAATAGCCACACCTCAACCCACTTCAGGGGATTCCATGCATGAAGATACCATCGTTTCCAAATTCGCTGGGCATATGACCTCGTATAGGCACCAGCGAATGGATTACGTTTTCGAAGCCAGAGTCGCGCAACAGATGGGACCTTCACCCCCGACATCTCGTCGCGGAGCTTCCTGTAGAGTACGGCCAGCTCGCGAGCCTTCAGGTCCCGCCAATCAACGACGTCCTTCCGTGTTCTCACAATCAGGCTGTGCAAAGCATCCTCTACCTTTGATTTAGGCCGGCTTCGCAACCAGACCTCCTCGAGGGCGAAAAACAACTTCCCAATGCCCCATAGCCTTCCGGCGATTGTGATCAGTCGTTTCCACCAAAACTGAAGAAATCCCTCCCGATCAAAGCCAGATCTCCGATCATCCCGATACCGCCTGGTCCAGAAGCCGCAATTCATCGGATGTAAGCGTTCCACTCGGGAGGCGTAGAGGTATGCGGCAAAGAAAAATAATCGGTTCCAGTAGCACGACCAATCGTGCCGCCAGACTTTCAGCACTTCGACCATATGCTCGATGGAGTAGAATTGATCCCAGGCCTTGTGATAGGCTCCCATCAGTTCATTGTTGGTCATGCGTTCCGGCGTTACAGCGACGTGGGCTGAGTCGTATGTATTGAAATCTGCGTCCATCCACCGCCTCTCGCGCCACCATCGCTGATGATCTTTCGAACCGGGAAGGGGTGTCAGGATATAAAACGACGCTGAATCAAATCCGATGCGCTGGAGCTCGGCAACATTGTTCTTAATACTTGTTGTTGTGTCAAACGGAAGACCGAGGATGTATCCGGCGTGACAGGCAATGCCGAGTGAGTGGAGATGAGCTGCAAGATCTTGATACTCCGTCACTTGATTCTGGTATTTCCCTTGTGAACGAAGGTTGTCACGGTTGACACTCTCAACGCCGAAGAACACTTGGTTGCATCCTGCGCGCGCAGCAAGGACAAAAAAGTCTCCGGGGGGCATCTTTCGCGCGGCGAGATCGCTTTGCATCATGAAGGTAAAGGGGATGTTCTCTTCTTCGCGTAAATGAATGAGCCCTGCAAAAAGCTCGCGCCATCGCGGATTGCGGGCGATATTGTCATCCGTGAAGAAACTGTGGACGATTCCTGCCTCATAATAGTTCCGCCGGACAAACTCGACAACCTGCTCCGGCTCCCGGCAGCGCATCGTTCTCCCTTGCACGTTGATAATCGTGCAGAAGTCACACGTGAAGACGCATCCCCGGCCCGTATCGATGGTACTGTACGGCGACGCGAACCCTTTGAGATCAGCCTTGGTAAGACGGGGCGTGGGAGTGTTTGAAAGATCGGGCGTAGGATTCAGAAAATTATAGAGCGGCTCGGCCCGCTGTCTGAGAACATCTTCTACAATAGACGGGAGCCGTTCTCCCTCCACTTCGCCAGCAACAAGCGTTATTCCCTTGCACATTGCGGTTCTGAGAGACGCTGTAAGGCCCACCATGGCAAGCATGCCGCTGACATGGAACCCGCCGATCAGGACAGGAATGTTTTGCGGTAGGAACCACGATGCGATATCCTGTGCCCGTGGAAACTGATTCGATTGAACGCCGACAAGCATAACAATCGTTTTCACACCTGGGATTCTGGATCGCCTCATGATCTCCTTCGCCGGAACCCTTTGAATTGCCTCGTCGATCAATCGGACATTGGTTGGCAGGTCTTTGAAGAATGGATACGTCACGATGTCGCGCGCCAGCGTGCCCATTTGTGTCAGGGTATTGCTGCGAATAACACCGACACGCATTTGAATGGGATAACCGTCGTCAGTGTAGTTCGTCGGACGGATAAGCGTTATGTCCAACTCGCGTATACCGATTGCAAGCGCGGTGTCGGGGGATAGTGTCTCTTGTGCCAGGGGAAGTTGCTGCATGATCTTTCCATTCGCAGTTTTTGATCAGAACTTGTATTCCATGTTATTAAGCGGTTAGGAAAACATGAATAGCTCGACGGGTTGAAAAAGGAATTAGTCCTTTGGAGGGATCAGCTCTCAATGGCAGCCCTTCTCTACGTGCGTTCCATCATACACCAACGGCATGGTAAATGGATGTTTTGGTTTTCCTCATTGATGGCATGTATCATCCCGGCGGGTTCGTGGCAGTTGCTGGGTTTCGCTCTATCTTGTCCAAAATGTAACACTCCATTAGACTAATTTCCACTTACCAAGAAAAGGCTCTGAGAAATCAGAGCCCTATCGTATTAAAGATGGTTGGAGTTTATCGCAAAAGCACAAGCTTCTTCACACTCACAAAACTCCCCGCAGTGAGCCGATAGAAATAAATCCCGCTCGATTGATTTCCTGAATTCCAGGACACTCTGTACGTTCCCACCGGTTTCGTCTCATCAACAAGAGTGGTAATCTCCCGTCCTATCAGATCAAAGATCTTCATGGTAACGTGGCTTTCTCGTGGGATTTGAAAGCTGATTGTCGTGCTTGGATTGAACGGATTCGGATAGTTCTGCGCCAGGGAAAACTCTGAAGGGGTGGTACCCTTATCTTCTTCAACGGCCACAGTACCTGTGTCATAATACTTCATCGTAACAAAGTTGTTCAATTGTGTCCCGCCATATCCTGTGCCGGCAACGTAAACGAATCCCGCTGTATCCGCTGCGATTGCGTTGCCGAGATCGTTATTCGAGCCGCTGGATGCGTAGCGGCGAACCCATCTTCGGGCGCCAGTCGAATCATATCCGATGGTGGCCATATCCAGTCCCGTGGAAGTGCCTGTGCTATATCCCGTGACAAATGCATTTCCCCGATAGTCAAGAGCTATCGACAATGCAGCATCCAACCCGTTTCCATCGCCATCATAGCGCGCGGTCCAAATCGTATCGCCCGTTGAGGCATCGTAACGGATAGTGAGGTAGTCGTAACTGAACGTCGGACTGCCCCCTCTGCTTCTCCCGGTAACATAGACGCTGCCGTTTCCATCGATCGCCATCGCGTATGCCTCGTCCCCTCCTCCAGGACCATTGTAACGGGCAAGCCACTGTTGTGTGCCCGATGCATCATACTTGATCGTCACGTAATCTTCCGTCCCTGAAGAGGTCGCATCGCTCGAACCGGTAACATAGACATTGCCAGCTCCATCCACCTGCAACGCCCAGGCAATATCGTTGTAGTTCGCAACGTCGTTATTGTAGGCGCGGAGCCACACACTATCGCCTACGGAGTTGTATTTGATCGTTGTATAGTTGTATCGCGTACCCCCACTCCCGCTGCTTTGCCCCGTAATGTACACATAGCCAGCTGTATCGAGGGCGATATCGTGGGGAACGTCGTGAAAATTCGATGGGCCATTGTACCTCCTCACCCACTGCACTGCACCGGCAGCATTATACTTTATGGTCACATAGTCATCCTGCCGTAACACGGGGGACGCATCCCCATCACTGTAGCCGGTAACGTAGACGTTCCCCGACTCATCCACAGCAATCGCACTTGCCCCCTCCGCACCATTCGCACTTCCATTATACCGCATAGCCCAGAGTTGTGAGCCGGATGAATTGTATTTCACGGTTGCCATGTCATAATCCGTCGTCCCGTAACTATCCCCGGTTACATAGACATTACCGCTGTCATCCACAGCAATTGCGCGGACAACGTCACGCCTGTTGCCTGTGCCATTATAGAATCTCACCCAGAGTGTATCACCGTTCGGGTCATACTTCACTACAGCGTAGTCTATGCTATCGGTCGTGCTCGCACCAGTGCGGGATTCTCCAGCGACGTAAACATTCCCCAAAGCGTCGATGGCCATGACATATGCGTTGTCAGCATTATTTGCGGGACCATTATACGAAGAGGTCCACACCTCCGTAACCTGGGCTTTTAGATGACCGAGAGAAATAAGAAAAGAAGCACAGAGAAGAACAAATAGGCGAGAACGGTCCATGGCAATCCTCCAGCTGGTAAAGGTGGAATAGTCCGGATCAAAGGGGATGGATTGTGATGGAAGGTAGAATGTCTCTCCAAGATAGTCAAACACAACCAGGCTGGGTTATCCTGTTGGATGTACACCTGAGAGTCTTGTGATCATCTGATCATCCTTGACACGCAATTGGTGCTGATCTCTCCTGGGTCTTCAGCCACCGCATCAACTGGAATGATTGATTCGGAGCGCTGGGATCATGACGGCAAGGTCTGATATTGGAATAGCAAAGCTCCGCCCTCGTTAATCCACTCAAAAACGTAAAACGAGAAAAATACTTCCGCGAAAATAAAATGGCCGATTTTGACTTAATTAAGGCAATTTTTTCTCACTTCTTAGTAGCAATTGGTTATTCGTACTCGTATCTTTCCACGAACCAAAAACAAGGGGGTTAGGTTATGGTTATTGATATAAGCAACATCGCGCGTGTTCTCCTCTCGGTCTTGTTCTTCCCGACCATGTTTCAGGATGCGTTTTTGGAGTTTTCTTGGGGAGGAGGGGATGAGTTCTGGGTAATGGCCTCAAAAAGACTCTTTCTACTCCTTCCGACACTGGCTGTGATAGCCGGATGTTGGGTGAGCATCCCGTCCGTCGTGACCGTTATATTCAGGAGTAGGCGGAGAGAGTTCGTAATGGCGTTCTTCGTCACCTGGTGGGACCTGGGCAAATCGATCGTTTCTTTTTGGGGAGGAATTCTCAAATTCTTTTTGAATCTCACCTGGGCTGTTGTTGGATTCATGAAGATCACCGTTTTCAGCATCTGGTCGATTATCCGGGAAATCCTCTTTTTGCCCTTCCGAATGATTCGCAGCGCCGGCAAGAGTGTGGTTACTTCGCAAGTACCGTGGATCGCCGTGTTCCTTACTCTTTTCTGGTGTCTCATCGAGGCATTGATCTTCACGTACGTTACCTCGCCTCTTGTCATGGACACACTCTCGAACATCACCGGCGAACAGCTCTCGCTGACGTTTCTTCGCATCCCTCTGTTTATATTCCTTTTCTTCGTCGTTCTCGGAAGCTATGCTGTGCTTTCGACTTTTGTGAGCGCTGTGAAGAGCAAAAAGATTTCCGCTATCGCGGGCGTCAGCGTGATTGAGCTGGTCGTCTTGTTCGTCGAAGTAGTGTTCCTCTACAGAGAATTCGTGGACTCGCTGGTCCCCTGGTTCGCCCAATACTCAGAAGGATTTGAGTTGGGTATATTCTGGACGATTGCCATCGCGTGCTTCGCGTGGTTTGGCATCCGCAGCATCTCATGGTTTCTCTTTGCTGCACACGGCACACCGACGATTCTCCGTGTGATCCAGGGAAGAGGACTGGGTATAGAAGCTGTTGAGGAGTCAACCAGCGAACGTGGAGCTACATTCTCCTCCGAGTTTATCAAGAAGCTAAAGAATGAAGCAGACTGGGTGAGTACAAAAGGAGATGAACTTCTTGCATCATTCATGCTGCCACCATTGCAGGTCGTGGCCGCAACAGTAAATTTCTTTGCCCTGCTCGTGAACGGCCGGCATCTCTTCGAACTTCCGTTTACAAGCATCAATTCGATCCTAAGTTCAAAGGATCTTCTTGATGGTATTGTACCAAAGAACGGCAGCAGGCGGGCATCCCGCTCTGCGGCCCCTCAGGAAGCATAAAAACAACGAAGAGGATATAGTCATGCGAATTCCAAATCTAATTGCCGCCGGCTGCTTCACCCTGTGTATTTTTCTCGGCGGATGTAACTTCGGGGACGGCGAGAAGCCCCGGCTTTCCTTGTTCGTGGGCGTCGACATCAGCGGGTCATTCATGAGAGGGGAATACTACGATGACTCGATCGATTTTCTTTCTCATTACTTGTATGCACACCTGAATGGTCTGGGCGGACTGGAGACACCAAATGCCCTCTTCGTCAGTTCCATTGGGGGCGCAACAGCAGGTGAACCGAAGACCTTTTATCCAAGGCAGACGTTCGAGAACAAGAGCGTTGCAGAGATCGCGGAGAAGCTTCGTGAAATCTTTCCGCGGGGAAAAGAAAATCCTTTCACGGACTACAATGCATTTTTCAAGCAGGTAGCTCTCACTGTAAGAAACAAGCGCCTGGTACTTCGCCCGGTCTCCATTGTGATGGTCAGCGATGGAATTCCCGATGTACAGAGGGAAGGGAAAACGGATTTCCGCAGCATCGAATTGAAACCGCTTGAAGGCCTTGCGCGCAACATCACCCTGCGGCTGTTATACACCAACGCGGAGGTCGGACGCAACTGGCAGACCAAAGTCCCGCGAAGCAGAGTAAAGGTCTGGACACAGGATGCGCCGGTGATGGTGTCTTGGAGGGATCCAAAGATCTACACTCCCGAAAAACCAATCGAAGAACAATCGAAGTTCTTTGACTGGATAAGCGACAACGTGGACTTTGGTGTTATAGCACGACGGGTGGATTAGAAGGCTAGATCCGAATGGAATGATTCAGGCCCGGGCGAGCAATTGTCCGGGCTTTTTTGTATTTCGCGGCAAGTATTGGCACAGGCGGGCTTGATAAATTAAGCCCCGACGGTTGTCGTAGGTGATGCCGTTGATTTCACACTTGGGATTAGATACCAGAGTTCAAGCTACATATTCTCTGCAGCCCCAAAAATCCCGATT
>QKGJ01000141.1 GCA_003251275.1 Ignavibacteria bacterium | reverse complement strand
GAGATAACGCCGTTGCAGCGGAAAACGCTCGAAGCGATATGTCGTTTTGTCGATGCCAAGGGCTTCCCTCCAACGGTGAAGGAACTGAGCGAGATCTTTGAAATCAGCCCGGCGAGTGCCCACGACCGGATCAACCAACTAGTGCGCAAGGGATACCTGAAGCGAGAGGACGGGAAGTCTCGCGGCATTGCCGTCGCCCGCCGTCCCAGCGAGATGGCTGCCTCCCTGGTTTCAGTACCTGTTGTGGGTATGGTGGCAGCTGGCTGCCCCATCCTGGCGGAAGAGAACGTCACCGGCCAAGTACTGGTCGAATCGGACGTCGTTCGTTCCGGTCAGCACTTCGCACTCCGTGCGGTGGGTGACAGCATGGTCGGTGCCGGTATCAACGATGGTGATTTGATCATCGTGCGGCAGCAGCCCATCGCCGAGGACGGAGACATCGTTGTAGCGCTGTTCAACGACGAAGTGACCGTGAAACGGCTGAGAATCAAAGACGAGCTTATCGAATTGGTGCCCGAGAACCCGGAGGTACGGAAGATCCGAGTCAGGCCGGAGGATGACCTTCGCGTGCTGGGCAAGATCGTTGGATGGAAACGGAATTGATCGAGACAGATATGGAAGAGTAACGACAAAACAGAGGAGTAACTTATGGCATCATTCACCCTACGCCGCTTTTCGAAGCCGGGAATGCTCCGGCGAATCGACAGGAAGCATCTCATTGCCTTTCTGGAGCCTCATGCCGCCTATTTTTCAGCTCGCGGCGTAGAGTTGCCACCAATCCAGGAGGAAGATGGCCTGGATTACAACGAGCTCAGTCACGTTTTATTGACCCCGGACAATTCGACCCCGGGCGATTTGGCAGAGGCATTGTATTATGTGAACGAGGTCTCGACTCAAGAAGGGTTTGAAGCAGTTCAGGCAGAAATATACGGGACAGAACTCGACACCGAGATTGAGGAAACCGCCACTCCTGCTGATCTTGCGATTCAGGTTTGGATGAAGGATAAATCCATCATCGAAAGAGTAATCGCTGAACTATTGCCTCTCAATAAACGCTCATTCGAATATTTCAAAACGGTGGTTACTCCTCTGCCAGTTTTCACAATTCCATCCTCAGAAAGAATAACCGCGTTGGAAAACGACCTTGATGAATGGTTTGCCAAGAAACGAAAAGGCAAATATTCCAAAGTGAAAATATTTTCTAAGGATGACTACATATGGATCGTAGTTAGGCATGGCAGCTCTTTCAATCGTGAGTCCGTTATCGAATCTGGCAAGTCTAAGAGCCAATACTTCAGACCAGAGAAATTCGATGTTCTCATATACAATCCCCTGATTGGCGAAATAAGAATGCATGCAGTAACGAAAGGAGAAAAGGAACTGTATCGAAAGATGTTTGGAAAACATCTTTTTGGTGATGAGAATTTTTTCAGCCAGAGAAGCCAATTTAATTTAGAGTCATTGCGCACGGTGGGAGAAGAATCGCTATCGTGTGAGGATGTTGATGGCCTTGAATACGTAAAGCTTAAAGAAGTTCAGCTCTCTTACGCAGGAGCTTACAAAGACAAGGAAATCAGGAGATCTGAGGATTTTTTCGCTTCACTCCGAGATCGAGGCTTTCAGTTTCCCCAACATGGACGAATTACACAGGCTAGTTTTTATGTGAAATTTAAAGAAGTTAAGAAGCCAAGGTCGCTCACTATTAGTTCAGGGAACAGGGCAAGCTTCAGGTGTGACGATGACTCCGTAATCCTGGAACGTTGGCTCTTTTTGCGCGGCTTCATTACGGGGAACAGAGGGAATCTGGATGAATGACCCTGTCTGGGAGTTCCTGGAAGCACTGCCTGGAAAGTCGGCGGCGCTGTTCGATTGGGATCACGCGCTCTCCGGCTGGGATCGGTATCCGCTGTTTCGGGACCACTTTCTTCAGCTAACCAAGAATCACGCGACTGCTGTGGATTGTCCAACCGATTGTGGACTGGGATGCCCACGCAAGGTCGTTGTGCATTCGGACTCCGAAATCGTAGCCGTCTGCCAGGAGAAGGAAGCTGGGGCGGTTCCTCTTGTCCGGCAACAGACTTTCATCTACAGGCTCAAACAGTCGGCCGTCAATAAGGCGATATGCAGAGCACTCGACATTCAGCACCGCGAAGAGCCTATTCCTATCCTGAGCCATACTTGGCGATTGGGCGACTTTCTACCTTCTACCGGCACAGTGTTTCCGGTCTATTTGACGCTCCCAGAGAAAAAGGACGATATGACTGAAACCGTCCGTGAGCTTTGTTTAGAAAACCAGAACCCTTTCGTTTTGCTCGCACCGACTCGAAAACTGCTAAGCAGAAGCGCTGAACGCCTCATGAATCAAAGAGCTGCACTGTTTATGGCACTTTGCGAGGAAGTTGCCTTCCAGGAAGGCGGCCGCCTTAAGCGGATACGGAATGAATCGCCATTCCGAATATTGTTTCCCGATAACCATTTTGCTGCATCTACAGATCCTTTACCGGCAAATATTTTCCGGCAATGCGGAGACAGATGGCAAATTCGATTCCAAGGTGGGGAATCAGTCCCATTTGAGAGGCAAAAGGGTGTCGAATATCTCACCCTCCTGCTTGCCGCACCTGGCCGCTATATCTCGGTGCTGGATCTCTACCACGGAGGTACTTTGGACGAGGAAACGAGAAAGGCGCTCGAGTCCAGCGGATTGGAAGTTGGCGATTACCAGGCCGCTGCTGAAATCAGAAACGAATTGAACCGAATCGATCAAGAAATAGAAAATTCCCGCGAATGTTCCGATTTATCACGTCTCGATGATTTACATGAGAATCGGGAGATGCTCCTTTCTCAAGTAAAGGCAATGATAGGGCCAGGTGGAAAACTGAGGCACGCGAACGATCCCCTTCGAAAGCCACGAGATAATGTCAGCAAGGCCGTTCGTCGCACCTTGAAGAATCTCAAGGATGCCAGAATGACTGCCTTTGCAGAACACCTTGAGTCTTCACTGGAATTCGGTGGCGAGATGAGATATCAGCCCTCCGAATCCATATCATGGGAAACAAAGCCCGTGATCGGATAGCCCAGGCAAAAAAAGTTTAAAAAAATTTCCCACGACGCTCTTTGTCGTGATGCACGACGCCGGATGTCGCCCCTTCAGCTTTGAAGGCGCGATCCGGCGTTTTTTATTGGTCAGCACAGGGTTGGCCACCGGGCGTGCCAGAAATTCCGAACAAGGAGACTGGCAGTGGCACAAGTCAACAAAGCACACCTCACCCCACCGAAGCGGCGACTCATCGAGTTGATGCAGGACATCAACTTCGGCCGCAT
>QKGJ01000295.1 GCA_003251275.1 Ignavibacteria bacterium | reverse complement strand
CACGTAGTGACCGAGATCGCTTGCGGTGAGCGTCGCAGTTGTCCAGTCCCCGCGGGAGAGTTGGTTCGTGAGCGAGTCAAGTGTCCACAGAGTTGCCCATGGGTTCGTGCCGTTGCGCTTCACTCGTTCCCAACCATAAATGAGAATCAGCGAATCGAGGTTTCGCGGAAGCGATTGAAAGTTAGGGTAGTCGTCGATATCCAGATAATGTCGCGGCGTTTCTCCATAAAAAGTGGTGTCGCCGGAAATCCGGCGCTGATCCGCATCGACAGAATGGAGAGCCAGGAATGAGCTGTCCTGGATGAATAGTGCCATCGAACCGGGAAGATGATATACCGTTGATCGGTTGATAAATCGATGAGCATCCCACCCCCATCCACCCAAAACCAGCAAGGCGAGCAGCAAAAGGCTGTAGAAAGGAATTACCCTGCGCATTATCTCTTCTCCATTGTATTTTTCAATGTAGGAAGCGATTGATCAAGTTGCAATTGTAGTGAGTTCCCCTTTAAACCCTCTTCTTTCACCGGACGAAACCTGATCCCATGTATGGTTTTTGATAATATGTCACATCCAAATTTCCCATATTCTTGACGACCAAGGATAGTTGTGGGTTAGAAGGATTGACCACCGTCGCTCTGGTGGACAAGTTCTTGTGGTCATCTCAGGAAGGAAATTGATCGGTTACAATGTTGCCACAGTGTTTTTGTTTGGGAGAGCAGAAAACAGCCCACAACGAGACATGATTGTGGGCTGCTCTGTTTGAAAACGGGATTGGTACTACCGCATAAGCAGGAGTTTCTTAGTCTGAACAGATGTTCCTGACTGAAGACGATAGAAGTAGACGCCGCTTGGCAGGATCCCCGCGTCCCATCGAACAGCGTGTGTTCCTGCCTCAAGCTGTTGATCTACCAGTGTCGCCATTTCCCTTCCCTGGACATCAAACACCTTCAAGGTTGTGCGCTGAGTAGCAGGAAGCGCAAACTCAATCGTCGTTGAAGGGTTGAAGGGATTCGGATAGTTCTGGTCGAGACGGAACTCGCCTGGTGTAACACCATGGTCGCCAACACCCGTTGTGAGAATATTCACCGTGACCGAATCCCATCGTCGGGATGGATTCTTATAGCCAGCATTCACTTTGTAGAAACCCTCACTCGGTGCGGTCAACGTAAAGGGGTTGCTACTCGTTTGATTATTAACCGCACGGACAACGCCGCTTCCATCGACAAGCTCTCCGGCAACATTCCCAGAGGTGATGCCGGTAAGAGTTATCCTGACCTGGAGGTTCCCCAGTGGCACAGCAGAAAGAATACCGGCTTGAAATGAGTGGCAGCCGCCTGCCCCACAACCCGGAGTTGTTCCATTCCTCGAAGGATTTGAGGAAAGGGTCGAAAAAAAGATGGGATAGAGAAGTGCCAGACCCGCAACGAAATTGATAGCCCTTATCACCATGCTTACCTCCTTTGTTATGAAACCTTTGCTCAACGCTCATCCTCCAGAACCTCGGTGAGTCTTAATAAACCAATATAGCCAAGTCTCATGCCAGACAGAAGAGGGATTTTTGGGCGGATTTTAAGACATGTCTATCTGAATTCTCCCACTCCTGCAAAACTATTTTCCTTTTCGAGAAATACAAGAAATCCCTGCATTTCATTCAGGGCAATTCCAAGCGGTTGATCCATTCAGGACTTCGCAGACTTTTTGCTAGGTGCACCCCTAATTATGCGAACGAGAGAGACAAGGACGAATGCTCCCCCAAGCACCGCAACAACAGATGACCCAGCCGGAAAATCAAAATGGAGAGAGAACAACAGTCCACAGAATCCTCCTAGCACGCTAACACTAAGGGCAATCAACACGACGGCCCAGTTTTTCCTGGCGAGCATGATTGCCGAAACAGCCGGGATGATAAGATATGAGAAGACGGGGATAACACCCCCCGCACGCACTGCGAGGACAATAGCAAGTCCTATGGAAAGGTAAAACAGAAAATTCCAGAGATTAAAAAGACCAACTTTTTCGTTCTCGCGCTGTTCAAACATCTCCGTCAACGCGAAGAACTTCTTGTGGAAGACAGCGTGCACGATGCCGATAATACCGAACACGATTGCCATATGAAAAAGTTGTTCACGCGTTACCGTGAAGAGGCTTCCAAACAACACCTCCGAAATATCCGATTCTCCATGCGGTGTTTTGGCAATGAACAATACAGTGGCTGCAGAAGCAACTGCATAGATAATCCCAATGATCGCTTCTGCTTTCAAACGCTTATCTTTGATGTTAACAAAGGAAAGAAGAAAAGCCCCCGCGAGCGTAAAAGACACCGAAACGACCGTTGGATCTGCTTCAATAAATCCGGCGAAGGCGACACCGAGCATGGATATTTGCCCCAACGCCAGATCCACAAACACTATCCCCCGCCCAACGACATGCACGCCGAGATATGAAAGCAACAAGCCCATGACTATACTTGCCACCAATGCGTTGATGACAAACTCCTGAGTGAACAACTCGAACATGAATTCCCTCCGCGTAACTTTTATTTTGTTGAATGTTTTCCGAGCGCTTCGACCATTTGCCTGATGTCGTATTCGAAAAGGTCAAAATAATTCTTGATATGTTCTTCTGCTCCAACGGAGGTCGCAAGGACGACAACTTCTCCCCCCGTTTGCCGCGCAACGAGGTCCGCCGACTCTGTCGTGAAGTACGGAGAGGAGATAATCACTTTCATATCTTGACGTTTCATTTCCGCAATTACCTTTGCGAGTTGCCCAGGCGAGGGAGGAATACCCGGCTTCGGCTCAAGGAAGTCAACTATCTCCAAACCAAAGCGTTGTTCGAAATATACCCATTCGTTATGGTACGCAATGATCTTCGATCCCTTATAAGGCGCCATCTTCGTAATCCATTCTTTCGTCTTGCCGTCGATTTTCGCATTGAACGAAATCAGGTTTTTCTCAAACTCTGCCTGGTGTTGCGGAGCTATTCGTGCTAACCCTTCGTAGATTGCCTGCGCTATGTCCTTGCCACGGAGGGGATCTAACCAGTAGTGTGGGTTTCCATAGATATGGATATCCCCTTCACCGCGGTTGACGCTTGTCGGCATCTGAAGCAGTGGCACATGTACCGATGCATCAACGTATCCCTCTCCCCCCTTCATAATCTTAGAGTTCCGGGCACTGTTGAGCAAGGGGGGTACCCACCCGGTCTCAAGGTCAAGGCCGACAGTAACGAACATGTCGGCGTCCGATAGTTTCAGGATATAGCTCGGTTTCGGATCCACGAAATGCGGATTCTGAAAACCCGTTGCAATAGCAAACACATCAACATGGTCACCACCAAGCTCCTCTGTGATGCTCTTGAGATCCGGAAGTGATGTGACCACTTTGATCTTAGAATCCGCTCTCAGTGAAACCGACAGTACCGTGCTGAGAGCGAGGATCACCAACATTATCTTTTTCATAACAAATCCGATCTTCCAAAGTGATTTAATATGCATGGGCGCCATGGGCACCAATGACGAAAATCCAGCGCAGCGTTGCCTGGGTGAATCGTTCCCGAACATTACTTGTGGTAGTCTTCGCTTGAACTTCTATTTTTTGAAACTCAGTCGCATACCAACCGAGCGTTGCTGAATACGCACGCTCGACCATTGCGCTCGACGTCGGAAGATTGGAATAGTCAATCCGACCAGTTAGGAAATACCTCTTGTCAATTTGATACGTCAAAGCGGAGTACAGTCCCCATGACCGGACAGTTGATTCCCCCGAATACTTCGCATTGCTGAAGAGCGCCTCGGTCTGCCACACCACTGAATGGTACGTGTTGAACTGAAGTGGCTTCCATTTATAGGTAAGGTCGATCGCACCAATCGATGTCGAATAAGACGAGTCGTTCGGCCCGGTCAGCCCGGTCAATCCCAATTCGAGCGTTGCATTCTCAGTAAGGTCCCAGAAGTTTTTGAGATGTCCAAGAAATAAATATCTGCTGGCAGAACTCCGTGCAAAACTGGGATTGTCCAGCGGACCGTTCGTCGCTTCAACGGTCAGTTCCTGGAAGAAATCGAAAGGGTTCGGCACGAGCCAGCTGAGCGAGATCCCTTCGTCATTCAATCCCTCGTCACCAAGATAGTTCGCCAGGACGTTTGGTACATCCACAAAGGGAAGCGCATGCGGATGTAAGGGATTGACCTTACCCATTGCCATCCGGAACTTCCCCGCTTTCAGTTGAAGCTTGGCGGGAAGTTCAAGCGTCGTGAGATACGCTTCTTCGATCTCGGCGGAAAACTCTCCTGTGGTTGGATCTCTTCCGAGTGACAGAAAAAAATCTGCCCGTACATACGGATCCACGACCGATTGAAAGGAGAACTCCGCCTCATTGAAATACGCATCGATTTTTCTCCTAGCAGTACTGTGATACGCCGATTGAAAGTCTCCAATGACACTAATATTAGGATTCGTGGAAACCACACTTCGTACCGGTGAGCTCTGTTCAGGCTTACGGGCGGGTGCAGCCATCTCTTGTTCTATTTGTCTCAACAGCACTGAATCTACCACTGTAGTGTCCTGTTGAGCCTGCATCATTCCCAACGTAATGGAGAGAATGAGGCCTATTAAAAAGATCCTTTTCATCGGTTTACTCCTGAAATCATCCAATGAACAGACGGTACGATACCATGCCATGAAAAGAAGGCATTATCCAAGAAAATAGCGTGAGGAAAAAGTGAATGAGCTTGAGCCGGCGCTCAGTTACGCCGCAGGGGGACCGCGCTTACCGGAGTAGAAGATGTCCGCGTGGAGGATTTCTGGACTAACAGATGGAAGAGAGGCAAGGCAGGGAAGAGATCCTGCGCCGTCAAACTGAAAAGCGAAGCTAACTGAAATCCGCTGCAAGGAATGTGTGCAGGCGAGACATTCGTGCCGCGCATCCATAGCAATGTGCTTTTCTCTGACTCCACATTCGTGCTGCGCAACCACCGGGTCGGATGACAGGCGAAGGGCAACATCGTCTGTGTGCGTGATCTCGGTGAGAAATCCCGCCGCAACGTAAAACAACAGAAGAAAAATAGAAAAACGCTGTATTTGGCGTTTCATAGTAGAACTAATATAGGATGAAGCGCCAGGAGAATCAATAGCGTTCAATCTCTCGAATTGATATCTGCATACCATGGTATGTTGACGACCCGTTGCTATTTTCATACCATGATGCATGCAACTTCTGCGAACTACTGCCCTCACCTTGGCTACAGCGTGTGCGCTATCCACTCTATCATGCACATCGCTCCAATCCCAAAGCATCAAACCTGTTCGCGGCACTCAGGTCGTTATGCTCGGGACCGGCACTCCAAACGCTGAACCTGATCGTTCCGGCCCTTCCGTTGCCATCATTGTCAATGGCTCGGCCTATCTTGTGGATGCAGGGCCTGGGATCGTTCGGCGCGCTGCCGCTGCGGTCAAGAAAGGTATTGTCGAACTACAGCCTCAATTCCTCAAGCGTGAGTTCATCACTCATCTCCACAGTGATCATACCGTCGGACTTCCGGATTTGATCTTTACCCCCTGGACATTGGAGCGAACTGAACCACTTGAGTTATTCGGACCGCCGGGCCTGTCGTCAATGGTCGACAATATCGAAGCTGCATACAACGAAGACATTGATATTCGCATCAACGGACTTGAACCGGCGAACACGACGGGGTACAAAGTGAATGCACAAGAGATCGAACCGGGAATTGTCTACACCGATTCGAACGTGACTGTGAAGGCGTTTCCTGTTCATCATGGATCGTGGAAGTATTCATATGGCTATCGTTTTGAAATGCCCGACCGGGTGATAGTCATTTCAGGCGACTGCACACCAAGCGAAGAACTTATTGCAAATGCGCAGGACTGCGATGTGCTGATTCATGAAGTGTATTCTGCTGTCCGATTTCAAGAACGTCCGCAGAAGTGGCAGCGGTATCATAAGGATTCACACACTTCAACGATAGAACTTGGCGAACTTGCGAAGAAGGTGCGGCCAAAGCTCCTCGTGCTGTGTCATCAGCTCTTCTGGGGAGCGACCCCTGAAGAACTCGTCGATGAAGTACGGCAAGTGTATGACGGTAAAGTCATCTCTGCAAACGACTTGGACATCTTTTGACACGCTGGCAACGCGTATTGAACACGATCGCCTCCCTGAGCACCTGGCCGCTCCTCGTCGGGGCGCTGCTTCTTGCACTGGCACCGTTCATTCCAGAACCGCATCTCTGGCAAAAGTGGAAAATGCTCATGGACGGCTCGCTTGCTAGACCGATAGACATTTTTGATGTTTTTTATCACCTCCTCGGTTTTCTGTTTTTCGGTATTCGCTCTATCGCGCGACAGCTCGTACAGCGATCCCCCGGAGACCCCTCAACCTGAACGTTCGTACAGTTGTGCAATTGGAGTCTCCGCTGTACATTCCCCGTTAAGTTTTGTTTGGGGATCTATACCATACAACAGAATTGCACTAGTGTGAAGCCATCTCAATTATCTCACCTGTTGATATCAACCTCCTAGCTGGGTTTCCTGACTCACCAATCTCACTATCCAGTCATTAGCGCTGATGGGGATGGAACTTTTCGTTGGAACATTTGGAGGGGTGTTTCGATCAACAGACTTTGGGACGACATGGCAGCCGGCTCCGGAGGCCTGTAGCCAACCGTAAACTCCCTTGCCGCCAACGGAACAAATCTGTTTGCGACCACCGGTGGCGGGGGAGTGTTCCGAAGCACTGACGCGGGAACAAGTTGGATTCCGCTGAACACCGGTCTTGGCAGTCTGTCCATCGACGTCCTCGAAGTAGGCGGGCAACAACTATACGCAGGCGTTGCCGGTCTTGGAGTGTGGAAACGTCCGCTCTCTGAGATCACCGTTGAAGTTGAGGAGGAGGATGACCTGCCGATGTCGTTCGCGCTCTACCAAAACTATCCTAACCCGTTTAATCCAAGCACAGTTATTGGATTCGATATTCCGGTGCAAAGTCAGGTACGACTGCGGGTCTATGACATTCTCGGTCAGGAGGTGGTGCAGCTTGTGGATGGGCAGAAGTCGGCGTGGAGGTTTGTGGTGGAGTGGAATGGCGCAAACTCCTCCGGTGGCCGCGTGACAAGCGGATTGTACTTCTATACCATGCAAGCACAACCAGCAAGCGGAGGAGAGGGTTTTGTCACGACGAAAAAGATGCTGTTATTGAAGTAGCTCTTCGTCGTCAGTTTGAAAGCACCTTCGCGGCGTGCTCGGCGAGATTCTTCGGTTCGCCGGCTTTGTGGGTTGTCGTAATGGCAACCCGCAGTGCGCGCAGCCCGGCAATTCCCTGCAGGTCTTCGACTTCGAGCTCCTCAACGGTGTCGGCGATATATCCCTTGGCGGAGAGGTATTCAAGATACTGCGTGTATTCCGCTGCTTCCTCGGGTTGGGAGTAAACGATGGCAAGTTTCCCCGGCTGCGTCAGACGTTCTTTTGTTTCCTTGATCCTTGCCTTGTCAATTCTCTTTTTCATGATCTCGTATCGGATATTATAAGCGCCATGGACATCAAATTTCTTTTCATCAACCCGGAAGCGAATGGACAGGGGCACATCCTGGACGAGAATCAGATGAACGGTTTCCAATCGTAGCGGCAGCTTCTTGTTGATCTCTTCACAGCGTACCGCCACCCCGCACATCATCATCAGTTGCCAGAGACGGAGGTTCTTCAGAAAAAGAGGGTTGAAGATTTTCCCCTCTGTCAGCGAGGCACCGATATACATGCTGTGCTCCACACCGTCGGTCTTGTACTTCTCGAAGTAATGCGGAAACATCTCCTGCGCATTCCCTTCCTGCTCATCGATAAACGCAGAAACCGCATCATTCAATTGCGTCACGCTTTCATCAAATCGTTTCCGCTCGCGATACAGCACATCGAGTTGCGGATCCAGCGCTGTTCGATACGCATCGATCGAGTTCTTGACACGAGGATGAATTTCCTCGAGGGTGGTAAAGAGCGGTTCAACATCCTGTTGCAAGAAATTAATGACTGCAGGCTCATCGCCGGAGACGAGAACCATCTGAAGGCTCTCGATGTGTCGATCGATGCGAAAATTTAACTCATCAAGTATTGGAAGTTGTGCATGAGCTGCTGCGTTGGTCACGATCGCACGAGCCATCTCCAGTTGAGCGATTAGGTCAGTCTGAATAGCTTGATTGCGGGTGGTCGATGAATCACGAATATCGGTAAGCCCATACAGCGGGTACACACCTTCGAAGATGATCGGTTCCACCTCCGCGAACTGGGAGGACTTCCGCTTCTCCACCAAACGAAGAGCCGCCTCCCGGAACCGCCACTCCACCGATGGATGTATCACCGTGTACTTTTCCCGGATGATTCCCCTCACCTCAACATCCAGGTCATCCATCGCTCTGCGCAAAGCTAGAGCCAGCAATGGTATTACTTCTCCGATATTTAGCGCAGTGATGGGAGTAATGTCACGAGGATTGGGGGAAGCGACTTCAAGCATCCCCACAACATTTCCCTCAAAGAGCAAGGGTACAAGAACAAGGTTTCGTATTCCCTGGCGCGCTATCTGATATTCGATGCTTTTGGGATCTTCAAACGTCTCAAGATCGTCAATCACTCGAATCTCCTTCTGCTTCATTGTCTCCCGATACACTGACTTTTCGTACGACTCAAACGTGAAGGAACAGGAATCATTCAGGGCAAAACTCGAGCCGACGCTACGCGCCTTCGATCCTGCCAACCCACGTTCATCCGGCAAGGCCGTGAGACCGATTCGAATTTCGGGGCGATGGAGGAGAGTGCGAATTTTCTGCTGCAAGGTCTCAAAACGTCCAGGAGCAAAGATGCTCCCCTGTTCAATAAGGTCGAACTTAAGGGTCGACAGAATTTCCTGGCTAGTGACGTCAATTCCCCGGAATATCACAAAACCGCGCATTTCAAATTCTTCCGGCGGAATCATGCGCCGCCAGATATTCAGGTCAAGCATGTTGCGAAACAACATATCCTGGTCCAAGGTACTGAGAGGTCGGAGCTTTCCGTAATGCACGATATCGCAAAACCGGGAATTCATCTGCCACTTGTAGTATCGATCCAGGCCGGTCTTTGGGTCCGATGATGAACTGACAAGCGAGAAGTGCATAGGACTCTCAAGCCCGTAGAATCTGTGCAAGATCGAGGTGTAGGCTGTCAAGATCTTCCCGTGGTTGAAGGACCCCTCGTCAATGTTCATCGTGGCGAGGAGTTTTCCATCTTTGAACAAACGGTGGCGCGCAAATGCGGGTGTTTCGAAAAAAGGTCGAAAAGTGAAGGGTGGGAGAGCTGCTGCGTAATCTGTATCTCGTGTCGCTGCAGGAAACACGGGGAACATAAGTGCATCGACGAGTGACTGATGGTTTTCAAGGATGGAGAAATCGCGAATCGGGCCGTGAAGCTCCGGAACCCTATCAACCTCCCGCATGACTGAGTTAGCCAAATCAGAACCGATGCATGCTTCCCCTGATCCTAAGTCTCTCCAGAATTCAAAGAGGAAATCGAGGGAAAGTGTGGTCTTGAATGGAAACTCTTCATGTTCCATTCCGATGCCAAATGTCTCCTTGCCTGAATTCTTCAACATTTGTCTCGAGGCCATGGTGATTATTCCTTCTGCTTGCCAAAAAAAATGCGAAGTCTTTATGGAACACGACGGATCGTGGATAAGTTCACGAAGGTAGGAACAATATATGAACGGGGATGAATATGAACAACCCCCGTTCATGGTCTGCTTGGAGTGCTTCAGCCGTCTTGCGACGGACTATTCTACAACAATCACCGCGTAGCGCTGCTGCCAGAATCGGGATGGATCGATGATCCGGAAATCAGCCTGGTTTTCGCTGATTTCAGCACTGGCGTATGATTCCGCATTCCTACGCGGAAGCACTTCTTTGATTCCCTTTCTAATGGGAATAATTTTCTCGATGGACTTGTCGATCGGCGTAAACAACTTCTCGTCGACTTGGTCAGCAAGTACCGTCGTTGAACCGAGCAATCCCCACAGAAAGCCACCTTCCTCTGTAATAATGCCCTTCTCCCGCAACTCATCTCGGGTGCCGACAATATAATAGACAGTGTTGAGAGATTTTTCTTTGGAAGCAATGGTCATCTCTTTTACAGCAATTGTGGCGTTCTTCATTGTGACCTCTTCTTCCAGGGAAGTTAATCTCACCTGAAGGTCGGCCATTGATTGCTCCCGCTCCTGTAATTGTTTTTTCAGAGATGCAACCATTTTGTTGAGCCCGTTGAACTGCGACTTGTAGTTCTTCACCCTTTTTTCCAGTTGGGCGATCTTCTCTCTCCCCTCGCGGAGCCGTGTTTCTACCGCCGACACCTGATGAAAGATCATGTCACGGGCTTCCTGGCTGGTGCGCTGAATTCCCACCTCGGCACTCACGGCGTGTGATTGAAGCTGACCTTCCGTGGCGCGGGCTTGTTCAAGCGTACCATAGATTTCATTGATGGACCGCGTAATATCGTCGATATACTTATCCCGTTGGGCGAGATCATCTTTTGCCTTCTGGAGATCGGTACCTAGTTGTGCGACTTCGTTGGAGCGGTCGTTGCAACCCGCCACAATGAGTCCAGAAACAATGAAGAAAACAAACACGGAACGCATGGCATACCTCCTCGGTAGGTTTATTTATGATGACTCTCGTAACGAGAGTGGGACTTGCAGTTTGATTCGCTGTCGGCTCTCTTGTTGTACAACAGTCGGATAGAAATTGTTCCTGCCATTGACGGTCGGGCCTTAGTTCTGTACATTGACCCACCACAATCCTCCACGCTTGAAAGAGTACATGCCCGACGACGAGATAGTTCAGAGAACTGCCAGCCACGTCCGTTCCCTTCTCTCCGGGGATGGCTCAGGTCACGATTGGTGGCATATTTTCAGGGTTTGGACAATCGCGAAACGCATCGGAGCAGAAGAGCCGGTCGATATGGTTGTAGTGGAACTTGCGGCGCTCCTGCACGATATTGCCGACTGGAAATTTCACAACGGGGATGAAAAGGAGGGGCCGCGGAAGGCAAGGGAATGGCTTCACTGTATCGGCGTAGAGGAGGGCATCATTGATCATGTCTGTACGATAATAGAAGAGCTCTCATTCAAGGGCGCCGGTACAGCCACTCCGATGTCAACACGCGAGGGGATGGTTGTGCAGGATGCGGACAGGCTCGATGCGATCGGGGCAATAGGAATTGCGCGGGCATTTGCCTACGGCGGGTTCAAGCAGAGAATCCTTTACGACCCCGAGATACCGCCGACCTTGCATCAGTCCTTTGAAGAGTACAAGAGGAGCGAGGGAACCACCATCAATCACTTTCACGAGAAACTCCTTCTCCTGAAAGATCGAATGAACACTGCCACTGCGAAGGGCATCGCCGAAGAACGCCATCGTTTCATGGAAGAGTATCTTAGGCGGTTTCATGAAGAGTGGAAGGGAAACCGCTGATGCCGATGATTGCCGATGGCGTGCTCTGGTATGCAGTGTTTCTCTTTTCCACCACCTGTCATGAGGCGGCACACGCTTTCGCCGCGATGAAGCTTGGCGACCTGACGGCGTATCATGGCGGACAGGTGACGCTCGACCCGATCCCGCATATTCGTCGAGAGCCGTTCGGGACAGTGGTGGTTCCGGTCGTCTCGTTTCTTGTCGGTGGCTGGATGATCGGATGGGCAAGCGCACCGTACGATCCGGCCTGGGCGCTTCGTTATCCAAAACGATCGGCCGTGATGGCGCTCGCGGGTCCAACGGCAAATCTTATTCTGATCCTCCTGTCGGCTGCGGGAATTCAATTCGGATTGTCGCTCGGGGCGTTTTACCCGCCGGAGTCGATCACCTTTGGGCATGTCACAACAGCGATTGCGGATGGCATACCATCCCATTTCGCATCAATCCTCAGCGTCATGTTCACGCTGAACCTTATTCTGCTGGTTTTCAATCTCCTCCCCCTCCCGCCCCTCGACGGAAGCGGAGCCCTTCCTCTTCTTATGAGCGACCATATGGCGGAGAGATACATGGCTTTTACTCGTCGGGGGGCGTTCGCACTGATTGGAATTATTGTCGCATGGCGGGTTTTCGGCGACGTGTTTCGACCAATCCATCTTCTAGCCATCAACCTGCTCTACCCCGGACTGGGGTATCAATAGCACGTCGACGGTTGCATTCATTCTTCCAATCCTCTATAGTAATAAGTGGGTTCACAATCCACTCTCCTGTTCACTTCTCTATCGGATAGACAATGAATATCCTCAAAGTAATGAGCGCGGCAGCGATATGCTTTTTTCTTTTCGGTGGCGGCACCATTCTGGAAGAGGGAATGTGGCTCCTCGATGTAACGCCGAAACTTCCTCTTTCAAAATACAGAAAGGCTGGTTATGAACTTACCGCTGAGAAAATCT
>QKGJ01000294.1 GCA_003251275.1 Ignavibacteria bacterium | reverse complement strand
GTAAACCCAACCTGACGACTATGACTGCACATCCCGAAGCCTGGTTGACGAAAAGCCGTCGTAAAAAGCTCAAGTGATGGCAACGAAACACCACACTCCTCCTCAAGAGAACGAGATCAAAAAATAATTCAGAGAAACTTGTCCTCAATCACTGACGAAGACCTTTCTACATATTACCATATACCCGCACACGCTACCTGCATGGCCAAAGACAGTTGTTCTTTGACGCCGAGCTCCCCAGAAGCAAATCACAGCAAATAAGGTCAACCAAGATGCGAGACACGCTTATTGTCTTCGGGGCATTCACGATGCTAATGACGGTCTCCTCAGTAATCCACCGATCTGTTTTCGAAAGTGCTGATCAGTCATACCAAAATGATGCCCGGCAGATCGCTCTCACGGCTGCACAACAGCTTCTGGAAAAAGTGGCCGCTGCAGAATTTGACGAACAGACAGTGGGGACTTTAGTCACAACGGATTCGGCTCTTACGCCTGCAACCCTACTTGGCCCGGAGGTAGGTGAATTAGTACCCGACGATGTCGATGACTACAATAACTACACGATCGCCGGTGATTCAACCAGATATCCGGGATTTTCACTGCAGGTGCAAGTTGCATATGCCGACACCTCGGATCCGCTCAGCGATTCAAGTGTGCAGACTCATTTGAAGCGAATAACGGTTACTGTTGAAAACGAAAATTACCTCTCATCCCCCATAGTACTCTCCACCATAGTAGCTTATTACTAATTGCCTTGTCTCGGCAATAAAAGATGAATATACTTGAGACTCTTTGCTTCCCCCTTGTCCCCCTGGATATTTCTTAAAAGTTATGATTCGGCTGAGACCGGAAAGTCCTCTCAATCCTTGTTTATCGACATCAAAAACCATAGCTGAGGTGTACATTGGGTCGAGTTGCAATATTAATGATAGCGGGATTCTTTTTCCTTATGTTCAATATGACATACAACTTGAACAAAAGTGCAGCCGAGGGAGATGAATTAGTCTCTGAGCAGTACAAAGAAGAAGCTGCGCGGAGCAGTGCTCGTTCAGCTATGAACAACGCGTTGGCGAAAATCAGGATTAGTCCATCGTTTCGCGGGACATATTTCGAGGAGGATCGCTACGTCGATGGGACGATCGACTCTGTGACGATTCTGGGGGCAATTCAGCCTGGTAGTATAATCACGATAACGGCAAAAGGGTGGTATGGAAACGATGCAGACCCGTCTGCGCAGAACCATACCGTTATTGCAACCACACGCGCTCTCGCAAGTCCACCGAATTATGGCTATGCGCTCTGTTCCGGCGGGAATCTCCAACTTCATGGCGACATAAATGTAGTGAATGATATTGATACAACGATGAATGCCGATTTGCATGCAAATGGGAACATAGAAATCTCAGGTTCCAACAATATTGTGAAGGGCTTTGGTAGTTACGTTGGTGGCATAACTGGAGCTGGCATTGCTGCTTTTCAACCCCCCTATAATCCCCTGGGCCTTCCTGTCCATAGTCGGGGAGCAAAGGTTACTATTCCCTCGTTCAATGCATCTTCTTACGAAGCGAAAGCAAATCGGACGACCGTGGGTAATCTTACAGTAACCGATACACTGCACCTGGGGACACGAACAAATCCGACAATCTGGTATGTATCAGGGTCTGTTAATTTGCAAGGGGTGATATCTGGATACGGTGTGATATACTCAACAGGTGGTGTAACCATCTCAGGCAATCTTACTGAGCAGACTGCTGACCCTTATGGAGAGAATCTCCTAGCGTTGTATACGTCCAACACCGTGACAATAAATGCAGGTGTAACCGCTGATGCAATGATCCTGTCCAAAGGAAATGCGCTCATGGGGAGTAATAGCATCCTTCGTGGAAACGTGGTTACCCGGGGAAATTGTGAGTATAATGGCCCCGTGCAAGTTCGTTATAGGATCTCAAACACGAATCTCATTGCGCCCTTTTGGGGGGGAAATTCTAGGGTAATAGTGGAGAGCTATTACGAGTGAAAGTTTCGATTGTCATGTCCTATTATTAAGGTGCAAGAGGTGCATCATATTCTTGTCTTGAAACCCCGGAACTCATTCCGGGGTTTATTTTTTTCTATCCACAGCGTCACCTAAGTATCACTACCAGATATTCTCCTTCCTCTTCTACAGTTTTACCTTCAAGCGGTAATTCTTAACCAACGACATTCCACCCTATTCCAAAGAACTGAATCCGAGCCAATTATTCACAGAGTTTTTGATGGCATCCATATTGAATGTAGTAAAACACAACACCCCTAAATGTTGACCATACATAGTTCCACATTGGATCTCAAACAAACCGAGTTGGCTGTTGTTGGGAAACAAAGAGAGACTTAATCTACTGAAGGCAGGATTGAGATTGAGTTATCATGACAGTACATGTTCCTACATGAATTCATGTAATTCAGATGGCTTTGTGTCAAATCACAGTATCAGGTAATTCTACACTTTACTTTGTGACTGAAACTTAAACACGTAAAAAGTAATTGTTCATTCAACGTCGATTCTGAATTCGAAGTTAGTATTAGTAAACAAATGGAGACACTAGGATGAGAGATACACTGATAGTTTTTGGGGCGTTTACACTACTAGCGACGATCGGTTCGACAATTCTGCGATCGTCTCTTGATAGTTCAGATCAGAAGTACCGAAATGAAGTCCGGCAAATAGCCTTGACAACGGGGCAGCAACTTCTGGAGCAAGTGGCGAGTGCTGACTACGATGAACGCACAGTCGGCTCCGCAACATTCGTCCCCGACTCGGCGTTGACGCCATCAATTGCGCTTGGACCTGAAATTGGAGAGACGCAACGTGACGATGTTGATGACTATAACAATTATACAACTCCGGGTGATACGACTCGGTATAAAGGGTATACTCTTCGCGTTCGTGTGAAATATGCTGATCCATCCAATCCTATGAATGAATCGAGTACTCCGACTCATATGAAACGAATATCTGTTACAGTTGTGAACCAACAATATTTGTCATCCCCCATAGAGCTTTCCACTGTAGTATCCTATTATTGATCGAACACGGGGGACAAAACAAATGATGACTGCACTTGATATTGTCGGCTCTCTTTTTCTTTTCGGAATCTTTGCGTTGAATGTGTTCAACCTGAATGGCGTTCTTCTGGACTCGACGGTAGAAGCTAACGTCTGGGTAATTGCACAAAGTGACCGCAACAGTATCTCTGAGACATTGGATCATGACTTTCTCAAGGTCGGATACCGAAAAGGTGGGGTAAAGATTGACACAATACAATGTTCAGGAAGTGCCGTTGCATGGTATGGTGATGTGGATCGGAATGGCACGTTGGACACGGTAAGTTACTATTTGAGGGCAGACGATAGTACCAGGTTGGAACGACGGTTTAATGGTTCTGCTATGACCGTTCGGACGGGAGTGACACGATTCACCGTCACGTACCAGGATTCCGTGGGCAATACGATTCCAGTTGCCTCTTTACCGAGTCAGGCTTTAGCTCTCAACGTCCGAGGAATAGGTGTCCACTTGGAGTTCACAAATACCGGCCAGGCACTCAACGGCAGTCAGACAGAAGCATACTTCGAAAGATACTATTTCCCCCGGGGGCTTAGACCTTAATATCGTTCAATGATCTTCGAACATTTTCTCAAATCAACAGCTAAGGAGGATGTGTGGGACGAGTTGCATTGTTAGTGATCGCAGGATTGATACTCACGACGATCAGCATGACATACAACCTGAACAAGAGTTCGTCAGAGGGAGAGGAACTCGCGTCAAAGCAATATAGAGATCAAACTGTCAGAAACTGCGCACGCTCAGCGGTGAATAATGCTCTTACGAAAATCAGACTTCATCCCGCATTCCGTGGTTCCTATGTTGAGGAAGAAAGGTTCGTAGAGGGGACTAAGGACTCTGTGCGAATTGAAGGTGGAACTCGCCCAGGCGATCAGATCACGATTACAGCAAAAGCCTGCTATGGAAGCTATGAAGGTCCGTATGCATCTACCCATAGTATTATTGCGACTACCCGTGCGCTCACATATCCGCCAACATTCGGATATGCGCTCTGCTCCGCCGGGAATCTCCAATTGCATGGTGACATAACAGTTATGAATGACATTGACTCAACGGCGAACGCCGATCTGCATGCGAATGGGAATATTGAGATATCAGGCTCCAATAACCTTGTTAAGGGCTTTGGAAGTTATGTTGGTGGGGCAACTGGTGATGCTATTGCAGCGTTTCAACCCCCCTATAATCCACTCGGACTTCCAGTGCACGCGCGTGGTCCGAGCGTTCCAATCCCGTCATTCGATGCAACATCTTACATAGCAAAAGCTAATCGAACAACCGCAGGTAACTTGACTGTGACCGATACACTTCACCTTGGAACTCGAGCAAATCCGGTAATTTGGTATGTATCAGGTTCAGTTAGTCTTCGAGGCGTGATCTCCGGATACGGCGCCATCTACACCCCAGGTGGCATTACTATTACGGGCAATCTCACTGAACAGACCCCGGATCCGTATGGAGAGAACTTGCTGGGATTATTTTCAGGCGGCACAGTGGCGATACAAGCTGGAGTAACAGCAGATGCAATGATTCTGGCGAAAGGAAATGCAACCATGCAAAGCAATAGTATGATCCGCGGCGGTGTCGTCACACGCGGAAACTGCGAATACTCCGGTCCAGTGCAAGTACGCTACCGAGCACCAAACATAAACCTCATCGCACCTTTTTGGGGAGCTAATTCGAGGGTGCTGGTCGAGAGCTACTATGAGTAGAGAGGAATCCACAGAAATTAACTTGCTGCCGCGTCTGTAACCCAGGATAGTGACACTTTTTTCTTACCAACCGCCCCAACGCGACACCTCCGGGACACCAAGGTAGCGATGGTGTGCAGAATCAGCGGCTCGTCCAGAACAAGGAAACACCGCAACTCCCGGTTTGTTCTATGCGTCTGTTGACGCTCTTATTGTTGTCAGGCACTTATTTCAACAGCCATGCGGGGGGAGGTAATGCATCACCGCCGGCGAATCCGTTCGACAAGAACGGTCCTGTCATTCGTAACGCGACCCCGAACTTCGACGTAATCACCGATTTGCGGATTCTTATCAATCCGCTCTCTTCCCCCACGCATAAGGTCGAGTCCATCCAATGTCCATCTCCCGGAAAGCATTCCGTGTAATTTCACTCTGGCACCAACAGGGATTCGGGCTGCCTTGCCCACCTTGTCGCGAGCGCCCTGCACAATCCATTTCTCCAGAAGCTCCGTCTCCGCGCTGTCCAGATACGGTGGACCATCAAACGGCATCCGGGGAAGAGCCTGACCGCGAATACGGCGAATCAGCTCGCTTGCATCCGGGTTCCCCGGCACGATGCGCGCACGGTCGCGGCTGTCGAGAGCGTTCTCATAGTTGTTCAGCAAATAGCCTTCCGGTGCCGGCCCCATTAGCCCTTTTGTGTTATGGCACTTCATGCAGCGTATGCCGAGAATCGGTTCCACATCCTCGAAGGTGACAAACTCAGATTTCATTGTTGAGATTTCAGTCTGTGACGTTTTCGCGGCTGCAGCCTTTCCAGCATCTGGTGCACCAGCATCAATCCATTGTTCGATCAAAGCGATCTCCTCATCCCTCAACCAGGGCGGTCCGTTCAGAGGCATGCGTGGCTCGCTGATTCCTTTGATCCGATCCATCAGTTCACTCTGTCCCGGCTTCCCACCCACCACCACAGGGCCATCCTCGCTCCCTTTCATCAGTTCAACGAATGAGGTCAACCGTAGTTGCTTTGGTGCCCGCGAACCGCTATGGCACATGGTGCAGCGGTCTTCGAGGATCGGTTCGATGTCGGCAAAGGTTGGTGTCGTGTTCTGGAAATGCGGCATGAAGCCAAAGAACACAAAAAGTGTCGCCGGCAGGAGTAGGGCAGTTTTCAATGAGATGATCCTTCGTCGTTTTTTCCCGGACAGGTTGCTGTGTAGTGTAAAGAGGGATCACCTATCGTTTGGTTCCCGTTTCATCCTCGCCATTTGCACTAACGCGACCCCGGCGAGAATAACAACCATTGCAAGGATTGTTTGCAGGGTAATTGGCTCGTCCAATATCAGAAAACCCAGAAACACTGCGACGCCCGGATTGACGTAGGCGTACGTCGATGCCTTTGCGGCAGGGACGTGTCTTAGCAGATATGCATAGGAAGTAAATCCGACGATCGATCCGAAGAGAATCAAATATATCAATGCGAGAGTGCCATTCGTCGTGAACTGAACCCTCCCAAGTTCGCCGCTTACGATGGCAATCCCCATCAGGACGGCCCCACCGGCAAGCATCTCCATTCCAGTGACAGCAAAAATATCTCCTGCAACCTTTCTTCGGTTGGAGTAGACAGAACCAAGAGACCAGAGGAACGCTGCACAAACGAGTCCGGCGATGCCGAGCGGATAGATTCTTTCTCCTTCGCCATAACCAAGACTTGGCGAGACAAGGAGCGCCACTCCGCCAAAACCGATAGTTATTCCAATCCAGCCCATCCGTGAGAGCTTGTTCCCTCCGGGAACAAGGGAATCCACTGAGGACATAAAGAGAGGCACGGTGGCAACGATCAACGCAGCAAGGCCGGAATGGACCCACTGCTCCGCCCAGACGACGAGGCCGTTCCCGCCTACGAGGAGAAGGATTCCAACAATGGAGAGAATGCGGATGTCGCGGCTTGACGAAGGGATATGCCGGTTAGTAAACCTTGCATACGTAAGCATAAGAAAACCCGAGACCAAAAAACGGACTCCGGCTAAGAACGCTGGGGGAAGGTCATGAACACCGATGCGAATAGCGAGGTATGTTGAACCCCAGACGATAAACACGCTGAGATACGCCAGAAGAATACGTGAGCGGGATGGGGAGTCGGACACGGGTGTTTTGGAATTATGAAGAACGAACGGGCAGAATGTACGGTCTTGTTCTGAGTTTTCCTAATCGCGGTATGCGCTCTCGAGCCGAGTAGACAAATCTAGTTTTTGTTCCGGCGTGGTAAAGGAAGCAGCAGCCGCGTTCAGGTTGCACCGGAGAAAGTGTTCACGTGTCCATCCGAACGCATCGTGAAGGCGTTGGTACTCCTTAGTCAGGGTTACGTTGGTGATCGTTCGTGCATCCGTGTTGATGCCTACGGAAACCCCCTGCTCATACAGAGAGCGAACGGAATGATTCTTCAAACTCTCGAAGATATCGATCTGGACGTTGCACGATGGGCAGACTTCCAAATGAATGCTGTCCTTCTTGAGACGCTCAATCAATATGGGATCTTCGATTGAACGGACGCCATGCCCTATCCGTGAGGGACGGAAGTGCTCCAGCGTTTCCCACATGCTTTCCGGACCGCGCGCCTCACCGGCGTGTGCCGTGCAATGAATTTTCTCGTCATACGCGTAGCGAAACGCATTCACATGATTGTAGATCGGAAAGCCGGCTTCGTCCGCTGCGATGTCGAACCCAACGATTTTTGTCCCTGCAAATTTGCGCACGAGCTTCACGGTCTCCATACTTTCGTCCTCCGAGAAGTGCCGGAGAGTACAGAGGATAACACCGGCCTGAATGCCGGTACGGGCAATGGCCTTTGCCGTGGCTTCTTCAACTACTCCAACAACATCATGGGCGAGAAGACCCTGGTGAATATGCTGAAGAGGTGCAAAACGAATCTCCGCGTAGACAACGTTGTCCGCGGCAAGCTGCTCGAACAGATCATCGACCACGAGACGGAGTTGCTCCTCCGTCTGCATAAGTTTGAAGCCCTCCGGCGCCCGCTTGAGAAAGTCGGCAAGGTTCGCGCACTTTGGCGGGGCGATAAAACGATCATTGTATTCCTCGACTGAAATGCTGCTGTCGATTGTACGGACAACATCGTAGCTGAGAGAGCAGTCCAGGTGAAGGTGTAACTCGATTTTGGGAAGGTGCTGAAAGTCCATCCTTAGTGACGTGTTATCGGCGTAAAACGTGCGGCCGTTCCGCCTCCAGGGGCAAGGCGAAGCGTTAGTGTTGTCGCATTATCCACATCTTGCTGAATGATCTCGATGGCGTACGGATTGTCCACCCAATCCGCCGCAGTTCCGTCTCCGTAAATGGTTGCCTTGTACTTGGCTCCGGGACCAAGAAAAGAAAGAGGAACCTCCAGCACCCGGCCGTTTTCATCGGTGATGCTTCCAAGATACCAATCCTCGCTGTTGCGGTCTTTCCGGGCAATCGTGACAAAGTTGCCGATGCTGGCATTCAGAACTTTCGTGTCAGCCCAATCGCAAGGAACGTCTACAATGAATTGAAATGCATCTGGGCGGGCTTCGTAATTTTCCGGAAAGTCCGCAGCCATTTGCAGCGGACTGTATATGATAACGTAGTGAGCCAGTTGCTTTGCGATTGTCGTGTTCACACGGTTGTTTGGCTTATAGTCCTTGAGGAGAAGATCGAAGATACCGGGCGTGAAATCCATCGGTCCTGCAAGGAGACGGGTAAAGGGGAGAATGGTCGTGTGTTCAGGAGGATTCCCGCCGTCCGCGCTCCAGGCATCATACTCTTCACCGCGCGCACCTTCGCGCGTCATCAGGTTGGGATAGGTCCGTCGGAGTCCGGTGTCTTTAATCGGTTCATGAATATCGATCATGATGTGGTGCCTTGCTCCTTCCCCCACAACTTTCTGATGGTGGCGCACCATGAATTGGCCATGATGCCACTCTCCCTGTTCCTTTCGATTCTCGTCGATGCGCTTTATCCCTGTTCCCCATTGGACGTAGCCAGTCTTCACTGCGCGGATGCCGAGCCGTTGGTAGTAGGCGAACGCATCGGAGAGTTGTCGCTCATAATGCAGCACGCCTCCTCCAGTTTCGTTATGCCCGATAAGGCGAACGCCTTTGGATAGAGCGTATGAGCTTACCTCCTCTATATCATAGTCGGGATAGGACTTTGTAAAATCGAACTCCTTCCCGCCGGCAGTCCAATCGCCATTCCATCCAACATTCCAACCTTCCACCAACACGCCGGAAAATCCGTATTTCGCCGCGAAGTCGATGTACCGCTTTGCATTTGCTGTTGTCGCGCCATGAATGGGACCCTCTCCCCACGCGGATTTGCCAACGTGCATCTCCCACCAGATGCCAACGTATTTGCCCGGCTTCACCCAAGAGACGTCACCGAGCTTGTTCGGTTCGTTGAGATTGAGAATGAGGTACGAAGTGATGAGACCACCCGGAGTATCCGCCAATTGAATTGTCCGCCAGGGCGACTTCATCGGAGCGACTGCTTTGACACGAACGCCATCTGACCATGGGACGAGGTCGGCTTTGAGCGTGGTACCATCGGTTCGCAACAGCGTCATGCTTGGGTAATCAACGAGAGCGGCCTCGTGAATACTCAGGCAGAGACCGTCCTTTGTTTCCATTGTCAGGGGAGTGTGGACAGTGTCGAACCTGCTAACATGCGTGTGTTTATACAGATACTCATAGCGATTCCACTGATACGCAGCGATCCACCAGGCCATATGGTCGTCTGGAAGTTTAAACTCGGTGAGCTCATCCATGATCTCGAAGCGATCCAACCCTTTCTGCGAAGGAATCTCATACCGGAAGCCGATGCCATCATCGAAAGCCCGAAAGACAATCTTCACCTTTCTTGAGTGGTCGTCTTCGAGTTCGGCGCGGAACTCGTTATAGTTGTTACGGATGTGTTTCTTCTCTCCCCACGGTTGCGTCCATGTTTCATCGAAGTGGTCGGTGGTTGCGGATGTGATGGAGAAGTTTCGGTCGAGAGGAGCCTGACCTCGAAGAAGATAACCCAGCCGGGATGGTTGAATCACCTCACGACCCATTCGCTGAACACTATAATAAGGAACTCCCTTTTCGAGGCTGAATGTTACCTCGATAATGTTGCCGGGAGACGAGACCCTGTGCACCTGAGCCGACGTGGATCCGAAAGCAAGGGCAAGGAAAACCGGAAATGCATAAGAGGATTTCATTTTCTAACCCGTACGCGTGTGTTTTTTGAACACTTACCTAAACGTAAACCCGAAGCTGAGACCAAAATTCGTCCGGCTTCACCGTCTTGTGAGCCGTGCACCCGTGGAAAATAATTGCGGCCACGACGAAGAGCCAAAGAGATTTCCACATTGCGAATTCCGTACTTCATGCATTTTGGATCAACATTTTGCGAGCAAATTAGCAAAAGAGGTGCCTAATCCTCGTCAAGTGGCGACCCCTCGGGAACCTCGATTTCTTCCGGCGTTGCTTTCATGCGGCGGAGGAGCATGTATCCCACAATACTGGACAGGAAAGATCCGACCAGGATTGCCAACCTGTCCGAATACTGGAAAATAGACTCATCTTCAAACGCGAGCGAGTTGATGAAGAGGCTCATCGTAAAACCAATCCCGGTGAGGATTGCGACGCCATATAATTTTCCCCAGTTGGCTCCGCCTGGCATTGAACCCAATCGGAGTTTTATTGCTGCAAAGCTGAAGCCAAAAACACCGATCTGCTTTCCGACAAACAATCCCAGCATGATGCCAAGCGGGACGCCGCCAGTGATACTGGAGAGTGACATCCCCTGCAGATTAACTCCCGCGTTCACGAATGCAAACAACGGCAGGATCATGAAGGCGACCCAATAGTGAAGATCGTGTTCCAAAGATTTCGACAGGGAAAAGGTCTTCCCACTCTTGTCGGTAGAAGAAAGCGGAATCGTAAAGGCCAGAGCGACTCCTGCGAGCGTTGCGTGCACGCCGGATTTGAGCACGCTGACCCAGAGCACGATGCCCACGAGAATGTATGCGGTTTTTCTTGCGACTCCGAGACGGTTCATGACCATCAGCACGACCAATGCAGCTGCGGCGACGCCAATGGAAACGAACGACAAGTTTGCCGTATAGAAAGCGGCGATGATCACGATGGCGCCAAGGTCGTCAATGATGGCAAGAGCCATCAGGAAGATTTTCAGCGAGACCGGCACCCGGTTCCCGAGCAGTGCGAGTATGCCGAGCGCGAAAGCGATATCGGTTGCGGTAGGGATCGCCCAACCCCTCATCGCGACGGGGTCACCCACATTGAAGGCGACGTAGATCAACGCCGGAACTGCCATTCCACCGACTGCGGCAAACGCCGGCAGGGCGGCTTGCGACCAGGTGGAGAGATTCCCTTCAATGAGCTCCCGTTTTACCTCAAGACCGATCAGGAGAAAGAATATTGCCATGAGTCCATCGTTGATCCAGAGGAGCAGGGGCTTGTCGATGTGCAACGCGCCAAAACGGATTTCCACCGGTGTGCGAAGAAAGGCGGAGTAGTATTCGGAGAGCGGAGAATTATTCAGGCCAAGCGCCGCCAGGGTTACAAAAATAAGAACGATTCCCGCGGATGATTCCCGCTTGATAAAGTCTTCGAGGATTTTTCGTGGTTGATCCATGGGCACTCAGTTATTTTTGGAAAAGTATTGTGAGAAGTCTCGGCGGCTTTCCCGTATCCTCTTCGTGCCACCACTCCCGGAAGTCTTTCAATGCAAATCCAACAGATTGAGCAGCATCAAGAAAGTCGGAAGTATGGTGGACGAACGCATCGATGTGAACCGTATCGCTTCCGGAATTGAACCTTGCCTGCACACCTTGATACTGGCGGAAGGGGTGAAGTTCGCTGAGAAACAGCCGCCCCTTTTTCTTCAGCACGCGCTGTGCCTCGGCGAAAACAAACGCGATCTCCTCAATATGTTCGAGCACAAGATTACACGTCACCAGATCGGCGGATTGGTCCGCGACCGGCCACCGTTGTGTGATGTCTGTCCGGGAAAACTCCACATTCGTCGCGCGAAGCTTCTCCTTCGCTTTTTGGATCATCCCTTCCGAAAAGTCTATGGCGTGGACATGCTTTGCGATGGTTGCAAACCAGGCGGTATTTTTTCCAGTGCCGCACCCGACCTCGAGAATTGATCGATAGTGTCGATCCCCAAGCGTCTCCCGGGTTGCGGCTTCGTCCAGATCGCGTGTCCTGTTGACTGCGGTGTCATACGTTTCCGACCAGTCGTTATATGATTTCTGGATAGTCACGTCTTTTTCAGTTGTTCCTTCATCACGTACTCCTTCAGCGCCGCTGCATTGTTGAGCTTTTCTTCCTTGGAGCTGAACACGAACGTCACGGTTTGTTTACCCATCTGGGCCATCAAGTCCTGCATTCCGTTCGGATTATCTCTGAGCTCTTGGAAGTATTTCTTTTTGAATTCCCCCCACTTGTCTGGATCATGCTTGTACCACCGTAGCTCCGTCGAAGGAGAGATTGCCTTCGCCCAGTAGTGAATTTTCGCATTGTCTTTGGAGATCCCCCGCGGCCAGAGGCGATCTACAAGAATTCTTTTTCCATCAGATGGGGACGGAGTTTCGTACACTCTCTTGATTGAGATTTTCATAGACTTCCGTGGGTTGATACAGTGCGCTATAGTATAATTGATTCATTGGGGTGGCGCAAACCGATTCAGATCTTTCGGGAAGGGTTGATTTGCTTACCAGCCTCCAAACGGTCCGCCATATGCTCCCTGATCATTCCTGCTTCCGTTTGGGTCATTGAATTGTACAGCAGGATTACCAGCATTGATGCATGGAGAAAGCGGAGTGAGATGAAAGTCAGTCTGCGAGGTAAACAGTGGGTTGAGCGTACCCGATTGTAGAAAATTATATTGAAGAACGAAGTTGCTGCTGTCAGCCTGGAGAATAGCAATACGGGGATCACCGGTCTGGCCTGTATTCATGAAAAAGATATTGTTCTGAACGAGATCAAAAACGGGGCTGATGAGGACGAGCGCGCCGCCATAGTTTACTGAAGAATTATTGAAGAAAGTATTGTTCACGAAATTACAGGATGAGTTTGACGACACCGCTGCGCCGCCGAATGTGAGTGCAAGGTTGTTGGTGATAATGTTGTTCGTGATGAGCGATTGGGCCTGCTCGAAATGAATTGCTCCACCGCTTGTCGATCTATTGTTTTTGAAGATGGAGTTTTTGATGGTGACGCTGGCACCGACTACTTCAAACGCGCTGTTCCGGGAAAAAGTGGAATCCGTCGTGACATCAGCGTTCTCGAGAATTGCGAACTCCAGAATTGACATCGACGATGAATTCGTGATCTGGATTCCTTTCCAGGTGTTTCGAAACGATGAAAACAGAATGGGGGCGGACATTGTTCCCGCGCAATCCAGTCTTCCTCGAACGATCATCTGTGTTGAGTCCTCAAAATACAATTTCACACCGGCCTCAATCAATAGAGAGGCTGACGAGTCGACGATGAGATTCCCCGTCACCTGATACGGTGATTGAAGGGCAGTGATGATCCCCTGAATATTTCCGTGAATGACCGTAAATGCGGGAGACGGAGGCGGGTCCTCTTCAGTTTCTGAAGGAGCGGGGGTTCTTTCCGCGCAACTCGCGAAGAGTACAAGGAAGACGATGATGGAAGAATCCAATTTCATGAAATCGAAGCTACCCATTTATCTCAAAAAAAGCATTTTCCTGTTGATCCGATGCGCACGGAATTCTAATCTATAGAAATAGACTCCGCTTGAAGCGAGCTCATTGTCCGTTGTTCTTCCGTCCCACTGTGCGATATGTTCACCTTCATTCAATTCAGCATCAACAAGAGTTGAGATTTCACGACTGAGGACATCAAAGATCTTATGAGGCGAGGAAAGTTGCAACATGGGAACTATTCTTTCCTTTCCATATCTCGTCCATACTTGCCAAGAAAGGACTGTTCCGCCTCCACGGTACCGATGAGTATAAGGTCATTACCTTCGGTGAGGAGCGTTTCGGGATCGGGGTTCACCTGCACATGGTGCCCTGTGCCAACGCCGATAATGCTGCATCCGAATTGCTCCCGAACCTCCGACTGCGCAATCGTCTTTCCGGCCAGAGGTTGCGGGACCGGGACGCGGAACACGTCGACTCCCTCGGCAACCATCAGGATATTGCCGCGCTTGAGAAGATTGAAAATACTGTTCGCGCCCATTGATGCATAGGACATTACAAAGTCGGCGCCTGCTTCATGAAGTGTGTGCACGGAGCGTTCTACTGTAGCGCGACTGATGATCTGTACATTGGGATGGAGATGACGCAGGTAGGCCGTAAGAAAAATATTCAGGTCATCGGTATGCGTGGTGACGGCAACAGCCGGTGTTTCACTGATGCCGGCTTTTTCCAGCGTTGTTGGATCGGCGGCATCGCCAAGAACGTAGGTGTCGTTCCGTAGAATGCGGTTAGGGTCCTTTTCGATAATCCGGTAGCCCAGTTCCCGTTGGGCGAGCGCATGCCCCATGGCGGTGCCGACGTTGCCACCACCAATAATAATAATATTTCCCGGCGCCGCGTTGTAGATTGCGAAAAGTTCATTGTACTGATCGATCTGGGTTTGCGTCCCGGCGAGCACAAGAACCGTGCGTTTCCCGACCAGGGTATCTGGCGTGACAGCTGCAAAACGACCCTGCTCCCATGCACCAATCACTGTTACCCCCACAAGAGCCCGCAACTTCAGTTCCCGGAGAGTCTTTCCAACAAGGGGTGTTCCCCCTGCGGTTGCCTCTGCAATGGTCAGATCATCAAACTGGCCGATGACATGTGCGAGTGCATCGCCCCCGGTTGTCCGTCGCGCAAGTGATTGACCCATCATTTCATCAAGAGTCAAGACGTGGTTGCAGCCCGCGATGCGGAGAACGCTCTCCGACGATGTTGACGATGCCGTGGCAATGATAGGCACATCCTGGGTAATGCGGCGGATGGTGAATGCGATCGTGGTATTGCGTACGTCAGTTCCTGTGGCAGCGACCAGAGCTGCACGTTCGACTTTCACTCTGTAATACGTTTCCGGATCATCCAGGTCTCCCAACACGACCTTCATTCCGCGATCAAGTAGATCCAGCGCCTCGGCAATGTTGTCCACGACTATAACATAAGGGAGTCCGTAACTGCGCAGCGTCGCAATCAGAGTTTCGGTAACGGTACCGAAATGGGTCAGCACTACGTGCCCGTCTGACTCATGAGTCAATTCTCGCGGGACCCGGGCGCTTGACTGAAAGAGCTGCACGAAAGCAAAGGGGAGGAGGACAAGGATGAACATCATTCCGGAAATAAGAACCACCACATTGAACATTCTGCCGATATCGCTCGTGAATGTGATGTCTCCAAGGCCAAGTGTAGACATGTTTGCGAACACCCAGTAGACAGCCGTCGGCCAACTATGGCTCTGGCCTTCGAGATGCATGAGATACTCGAAGATCATGGTGTAGGCAAAGATCAGCCCAAGGAGAGCGCCAATGAGACGAAGGAGCAATTGGGCGTTTTGTCTACTCGTCCGCTTCGCAAGAAAATCTTCCGTTTGTTTGGTGAGGAATTTCATCGCGCAGTGCTTTGGGGGTTCTTGAGGTGAAGCGATACGTATGCATCGATATCCGGGGTCCCCTCTTTCGCGAGAATTGTGGCGACGTATGCCTCCCGTTCAAAGCAAATGATCTGCAAATCCCATACACACACCGATTCGTGCTCGGATGCATTGCGCCATTTCTCCTTGGCCCCGAATGGACGCACGAGTACTCTGTTGAAATACTCGTTCTCATTCCCCCACCAGCTGATGACGACGTAGTGCATACCTCTTCCCTGGTGAGCAATTGCAAAGGCGACTCCCGGTCTGTCCGATTCCTGTGCATGATCCGGCAGGCGTGTGAATGAGAGGGCAAATCCTTCTTCAATCGTATTCCAATCGAGCGGAGCCGTCCCATAGAGAACGGAGTAGATCTTGATCCGCCACCCCCCATGGCTTCGGATTTCATGGAATTCGATCGAACGATCGCGATACGGTTCGCTCACATACATTCTTGCTCCCTGGAGACGTCGGAAGGATTTCGGACGTCATCATGATAA
>QKGJ01000342.1 GCA_003251275.1 Ignavibacteria bacterium | reverse complement strand
GTCATGAGTATTACCAAGAATCATCTCAAAAGACTTAAATCCCTGACGCAAAAGAAATACCGCGACGAGAATCAACAGTTTCTCGTGGAGGGTATTCGTCTTGTCGAGGAAGCAATTGATTCCGACTTCGAGATTGTGGAAATCGTGTATACGAAGGAGCTGCACGAGCACGTTGCCGGGCCGGGACTCCTTCAAAAAATAAAGGAGAAGACGACCGAAGTCAATGAAGTCGCGGACTCAGAGCTGAATTCGTTAACAGATACCGTGACGTCGCAGGGAATTGTTGCGGTGCTGCAACGAAAGATATTCGATCTGGAAGCAATGCTTCAGCCGAACGGCGCCGCGTCTGTTCTCGTAGCGTTCGACAGCGTCGCCGATCCTGGGAATGCGGGCACCATGATTCGTACCTGTGATTGGTTTGGTGTTGATGGCGTCCTCCTGGGAAACAATTCCGTGGAATTACATAATCCGAAAGTGGTCCGCTCGACGGCAGGGGGAGTGTTTCATCTCCCCATTGTCGAGAATGTTGATCTCAGGACTGCGGTCACAAAATGTAAGGAACTGGGGTATCGTGTCTACGTGACGGACCTTCAAGGGGAAACCCATTTTGACAAAGTGACCTACGAACAAAAATCGTTGATTATTTTTGGGAACGAGGCGTGGGGTGTGAGCGATCAATTGAAGGACCTTGCAGATGTCCGTGTGCTAATCCGCCGGTATGGCGCAGTGGAGTCCTTGAATGTCAGTGTCGCTTGCGGTGTGGTCCTTTCCAATCTTCACAAGCTGTTCTGACCGCCGATTATCCCTCACCATGAATCTCCTTCCGCCAGGCTTCCGTATCGGTCATCATACAGACGTTCAGAACGCAACAGGTTGTACGGTTGTTCTCTGTCCCGAAAAAACAGTTGCTGGGTGTGATGTAAGGGGAAATTCTCCAGGAAGCCGTGAACTTTCCTTGTTAGGCGTTACAAAGAAGATGAATGAAGTCCACGCTGTGCTCTTGACAGGGGGAAGTGCATTTGGCCTGGCAGCTGCAGACGGCGTTATGCGGTTCCTGGAATCAGCGAACTGCGGTTATGTTACTCCATGGGGAAAAGTACCTATTGTTCCGGGAGCGGTGATTTTTGATTTGAATGTTGGATCATGGTCCGTCAGACCCACAGCCGAGGATGGGTACCGGGCATGTGAAACAGCCTCTGATATCGTGATTCCGGTGGGGTCAGTTGGTGCAGGCACTGGTGCAACGGTGGGGAAGTGGGCCGGCATGGACTCCCGGATGAAAGGGGGAGTCGGCATCGCGTCTTCAACCGAAGGAGGGCTTATGGTCAGTGTTTTGGCTGTCGTCAACGCTGTGGGAGATGTGATTGATGAGAAGATGAAGATTCTTGCGGGCGCAAGAACAGGAAGCGGTGAATGGAAAGCTGTGGGTGATACCTTGCGTCGCTTCGCGCGCGCAAAGGGGATTGAGCGGACAAATACAACACTGGTGGTTGTGATGACGAATGCGGAATTATCGAAAGTCGAAGCGACACTCATTGCCGAGCGCGCCCATGATGGTATGGCACGGGCAATACATCCGTGTCACACATCCTTTGATGGCGATGTTGCCTTCACGCTTGCCTCGGGAGATGTGGAAGCACCGTTAGACCTGATTGCAGAGCTTGGTGCGAGTCTGGTTGGCGATGCGATTCGTAATGGTGTTCGATCAGCAAGTGCAGTCGCCGGTATCCCGGCCTGCATAGGGTAATGGGGAGATAATCCAAAAAAACAAATGGGGTTGCTTGAAAAAAATCATTGAGTTTCTGCATCGACTGAAAGACTGGGTCGAAAGCTTTGCCCAGCGTCCGTATGCGCTGTGGGCACTCTTTTTCGTTGCATTTGTGGAGTCTTCATTCTTTCCAATCCCACCGGATGTTCTCTTGATCGCTTTGTGCGTCGGCAACCCCCGACGGTCATTTGTCTATGCAATAGTCTGTACCGCCGGTTCGGTGGCTGGTGCATTCCTCGGCTACTATATTGGGTACGCCTTCTTCGAGACAATCGGTCAAAGGATTGTTGAGTTCTATGGGTTTCATGATCAGTTTGAGAAAGTCTTGCTTCTCTATCGCGAGAACGCCTGGACGGCTATTCTCCTGGCTGGCTTTACTCCGATTCCCTACAAGGTGTTTACCATTGCTGCCGGTTTTAAAGAGACGATTGATCTGGGGACCCTTGCGCTGGCATCCTTCGTGGGGCGTTCAGTGCGTTTCTTCCTTGTCGGTGGTCTTCTGTATTTCTTTGGGCCAAAAATGAAATACTATCTAGATACTCACCTTGAAAAGCTGACACTTGCACTTGGTGTCTTGTTTGTGCTGGGAATTCTCGCAGTCAAATTTGTCTTTTGAATCAATCGATTCAACAAAAACGAATGTAGTCCATTGCCTGTCGTCGTTTCCAACATTGTTGAAGTCTGTGTTTTTCGATTTGTTTCTGATACGCCAGAGTACCTTCTCCTTTTGCGTTCGAAAGATCAATCGGTCTATCCAGATATTTGGCAATGTATCAGTGGGAAGATCCGTGAAGGAGAACGGGCCGCGGAAGCCGCGCTCCGGGAGTTTTCCGAGGAATGTGGTTTGACTGCAAATAGGTTATGGGTTGTTCCACATTGCAGTGCCTTTTATGAGCCGCGGCGCGACGAAATGAATATCTGTCCGATGTTCGCGATTCAAGTGTCGCCACAGAACGATCCCCTCTTGTCCCGGGAGCATTCATCGTTCGCATGGCTTGAATATGACAGAGCTCTAGAACGGTTGGTGTGGCCGGGCCAGCGCGACGGATTGTGCATTGTCCACGAATATCTTTTGGGAGAAAAGTCTGCTGCTCAGCTTGCTCGTCTGCCTTTATAGGTACTTTCTTGCGCTTCTAAACATCATTCGTTACCTTTTGTCATTCAACGGGTTATCATTATTTTACTGGAGAAATAGTGAGCGTATTGGTTGTCGGTTCTCTTGCCCTGGACTCAATCGAAACTCCTTTTGGTTCGAAGGATAATGCACTCGGTGGGTCTGCGACATATATTTCTGCGGCGGCAAGTTATTTTACGAATCCCATACGCCTTGTCGGGGTGGTGGGGGGTGATTTTCCGGAGTCAGGCATTGAGTTTCTGGAAGGACGAAAGGTCGACCTGGAAGGACTCGAGGTGGTCAAGGAGGGAAAAACATTCCGCTGGGGAGGGAAGTTCCATTATGATCTGAACAATAGGGACACCCTGTTTACAGAACTGAATGCGTTTGAAAAATTCGATCCGAAAATTCCACCCCGGTATCGGAAGAGCAGATTTGTCTGCCTGGGGAA
>QKGJ01000127.1 GCA_003251275.1 Ignavibacteria bacterium | reverse complement strand
AAGGCGAACTATTCCTCTCAAGGACGTGTTTCATAGCGAGAGAATGCCTAACCAACCCATTAGGGCTTTTCATTCTAAACATCAGCAGGAGGTTTCATGAGGAGAGTTCTTTTGTTCTTGTTGTCGGCCTTGTTGACCGTTCCAGGCCTTGTTGTTGCAGGGATCTTGCCACAGGTTGACGAAACAGCACCTGATTTTTCGATCGAGGATGTGAACGGAAAGTCCATTTCTTTGTCTTCGTTCCACGGAAAATATGTGGTTCTTGAATGGGTGAATTTTGATTGCCCATTTGTCCGAAAACACTATGGGAGTGGAAACATGCAGCGACTCCAGAAGCAGTACACCGAAAAAGGTGTCGTATGGCTCTCCATATGTTCCTCTGCGCCAGGGAAACAGGGATATTTTGAGATTCCCGAGCTCAAAGAACGGATAAAGAAAGAGGGTGCCGCACCTACCGCGTATCTGTTGGATTACGATGGAAAAATAGGAAAGATGTATGATGCAAAGACCACACCTCATATGTTCATTATCAACCCCGAAGGCATGCTTGTCTACGCGGGGGGAATTGATGACATCGCTTCCACAAACAAAGATGATCTTGGAAAGGCGACAAATTACGTTTCGACGAATCTCGATGCGCTACTCGCGGGCAAGTCGAACCCGGTAAAAGGATCGCGTCCCTATGGTTGTTCCGTGAAGTATAAGTAACTTGCCAGGACTCTCTGTAATGTAACGAATGCCGGGCGCATAATCCGGCTTTTCTGTTTTGCATACTTGATCGGACAAACCCCACTACCTACATTGTGTCTAAGTTAACTCACATTTCTTGGAGCCCTTTTGTCGGCATCTACCTTTCAATGTCTTCTCGTCAATGAACTTGCGGATGATAGCTTTAGAAGAGAGGTTGCCAGACAGCCAATTGAGGCTTTACCTTCTGGCGAATTGCTGATCCGAGTACATTTTTCGTCCCTCAATTACAAAGATGCCCTTTCCGCGACGGGCAACAAAGGAGTAACGCGACGGTACCCGCATATTCCCGGCGTTGATGCGGCAGGGATCGTAGAAGAGAGCAGGCACCGGTCATTCAAGGTGGGCGACAAGGTGGTAGTCACAGGAAATGATCTGGGCTCAAATACCTGGGGAGGATTTTCAGAGTTCATTCGCGTGCCTGCCGAGTGGACGGTTCCACTTCCCCATTCACTATCAATGAGAGAGAGCATGATTTACGGAACGGCCGGTTTCACAGCTGCTCTTTCTTTGCACAAGCTGATGCTTGCAGGTGTGAAACCAAGTGATGGAGAGATACTTGTTACCGGAGCCACCGGCGGAGTCGGATGCCTGGCTGTCGCCCTGCTCGCAGTAGAAGGCTTCTCTACGGTTGCGGCAACCGGGAAGCTGAATGAACAGAAGTTCTTGAAGACCCTCGGAGCCTCGGAAGTAATCGACAGGAAATCTATCAACGACACAACCCATCGCCCCTTGCTTTCAGGAAGATGGGCCGGGGTAATAGATACAGTGGGAGGTAAATATCTCGACAGTGCCATTAGAAGTACAAAACTAGAAGGAACAGTAACGACGTGCGGCAATGTTACCGGTGGTGATCTGCAGACGAGCATTTATCCTTTCATTCTTCGCGGTGTAAACCTGCTCGGCATTGGTTCAGCTTTTTGCCCGATGGATACACGACTAAAAATTTGGAATCGGCTGGCAGGCTCGTGGAAACTTCCGGACCTGAATTCCCTTCATGAAGAAATCACTCTCCATGAACTCGACAACAGGATTCGATTGATGTTGAAGGGAGGAGTTAAGGGACGTGTACTGGTGAATCTGAACAGTGAAGCGCCGCAATAGAGCGATCACCCATGATCAATCGAACGAAATCTGATCTGTCACCCATCATCAACCACTGCCCAAATCCTTCCTCCACCCCGGAATAATTTTCCGTTCATCCATAAAACCCTTCTCTGATTTTCCAATATCCCCTTTTTTTGTCCGAGAATTGGGTTGGCGTGTTGTTTGCATATTTTGTCCTTGCGATGAGCACTTACCGAAGCTCATTCATCAAGTGAAAAGGCCAGAAGAGCATGTATGAAAATTAATAGGAGTGCAGCGTGGATAGTCCATCAAGATTGATTCCTCTTCCCGGAACACTTCAGGATATTCAGAACGCGTACCATCTCGCGTATTATCGTGCAGCACGATCCGGATATCAGGACACGGTGTCGAAATCATTCGAACTCTTCAGGGCCGCGGAAGAACACCACGTTCGGAAATGGAATGAGTTGACAGCCCCGATCATTAGCACGGAATTATCCTTCACCTGTATTGTGAGAGCTCTTGATCACAACGAAACTGTTGCCGGAGGGACTTCGAGTCTGGACAAACTTTGCGAAGAAGTCGCCCGGCGCACGGGGGTTAACTACTGTCCAGAACGATTACACAAAACGAGGACAACCGTCGATATGGCAACCCTGGGTGGCAAGCAGGCAAAGCAGGCGGAATTGGAGGGGGTATACCATTTCAACGCCGACCAACTTCCCGAGAATTCACGAATTCTTGTTGTGGAAGACCTTTTCACGACCGGCACAACCCTCGAAGCAATTGCTGGCACCATCAAGGCAACACTCCCAAGTGCTGAGGTCGTTGCCTTTGCGTTTGTGAAGCGGGACGGAAGTGCGAGCAACTCACACCTTGATGCAGGATATTTTTTTGCTGGAAACGACTACGCTATTCCTGTTCCAACGCTTGGAGTATCGGAAACACAAGAGAAAATAGTCGGCTCGCAAACCACGAGTCATCCGCCTGGACTTGGAGATACCGCTCATTTCCAAAAGCCAAAAAGAAAGCCAGGGATTACAAAAATATCCCGGCCTGCATTCCCAAGAATCGCGTTCTTTAAGGACAAGAAAAAGGCCAGTTCCCTTTATGTCGCAGCAGTTATCATCGCCAGCACACTTCTTGGAGCTTTTGTCCAATTTCAATCGGGACAGGGAGTCGAGCGCAACGATGACCCACTCCCAATGGCCGAGTATGTCGAGATTGTTCCGGAGGCCAATTCGCCAGCAACTGAAGTAGTACCTCCACCAAGGAGAGTGGAGTTTGAACGAATAGGTACGATCACGGTGCCGAACGTCGGTCTCAGGGCAGCATCGTCCTTCGATTCAAGGGTGGTTTCAAAAGCACAACTCCGACATGGCGAGCGAGTAGGGATTATGAAGAGAGTGACCCCCAATCACGGACCTGCATGGGTTCAAGTAAAAACACGAGGGGGAAAATCAGGTTGGGTCTTGGCGTCGGTTGTACGAGAAGCAGCTGAATGAAATCACGGCTCTGAACCCGGGTCATCTCTTAGAG
>QKGJ01000005.1 GCA_003251275.1 Ignavibacteria bacterium | reverse complement strand
ACCCATACATGTTTTCGTAGTAGAGGTTGCCCAGGCTATCGTATGCAATTACCGGGTCGCCCCTCATCGGAAAGCCAAAAGCCGGGGAGTTTGATGTCCAATCGTGTCCGTTTTCCGTATGGTGCGCTGCGTTCACGTTGTAGGCGTTGAAATACCGGAGAGGATTCAAAGGATTGACAGCCATATGTGGCTCTGCACCGTTGACCCCAAGATCAAAGTTGTCGAATCCGTCATCAGTCGTTATGACTGCTATGCTTGGGGGAGTAAGAATCGGGCCTTGATGAGGTTCAAGAACCGGCGTGTCATAGAGCGGGTTGTCTTGCGCCTGCACGGGAGCGATGATGAATCTGACCGCCACAAAGAATAATAAGGCTATAGTAATTCGATGAAACAGTTGTGCCATGGTACGTCCTTTATTTTTTATAGGGGGATGAACGGTGAGGTGTATGCCATTAAGAACAGGCAATAACTATGCTATTGTATAGTGAAATAGAGGTAGAATTGCAACGACATGAACGGGGGGAAGGGTCATCCCGCCATTTCCTTTTCGAGCTTCTTCATCACCTCAAGCAGGGGTAATCCTGTCCGATCGGCAATACTCTTGCACTCCTCAAACTCAGCGGTGACAATCTCCCTTCCATTGCGGAGGACGGATTTTGCCTTCACCGGTCCGAACGATGTGTCTACCACACGTTCTTCACGCGGGAGCTTTCTCCGCCCGATGTGCTGAATGCGAACCCCGATCGTTGAAGTCTGGGCGTGAATAAGCTCAACAAGCGATTCGAGCCTGGATTTCTGTGCCATCACGGAAAGCAATATCCCCGGACGTCCTTTTTTCATGATGATGGGGATGAGGAAAGCGTCATGCGCTCCGGCCGAAAGAAGTTTCTCGATAATGTAAGGGTACACCTGCGGGTTCATATCATCGATGTTGGACTCGATGACAACGAGTTGGTCATGATCGTATTCGGGCGCCATCTCGCCAATGACCACCCGGAGAAGATTGGGAAGCTCCTCAAACTCTTTTGTTCCTGCGCCGTATCCGATTGATTCAACGGTGATCACCTCATCGTCTAACACTCCCGAGGAGAGGGCTTTGATGATGCCTGCGCCCGTCGGCGTTGTTAATTCGGCTGCAACCGACGTAAGAACGGTCGGGTATCCTTTGAGAATCTCGAGTGTCGCAGGCGTCGGTGCCGGCAACTTGCCGTGCTGCGTATTCACGAACCCGCCGCTTCCTAGTTTAACCGGAGAAGAATAGACTCGTTCGATCCCCATTGTGTCGAGACCAATGGCAGTGCCAACAATATCGACAATCGAATCGAGCGCACCCACTTCGTGAAAATGCACCTTCTCCAACGCCGTGTTGTGAATCTTTGCTTCAGCCTTTGCGATCTCAAGGAAAATCCCTTTCGACCGCTCCTTCACCGTTTGGGAAAGCCCGCTCTCATCGATGATGGCATTGATATCCTTGAGGTGCCGGTGATACTTCGGCTGTTCGTTGATGAGCACTTCAATGTGAACAGCATCGATCGCGTTGCGCTGAACGTGCCGGCCGACGAGTTCAAAGCCGCCTATTGAGAGCTTTCCAAGTTCGGCGATCAGTGCGTCGATGGAAACACCGGCACTCACACATGCCGCCATCGTCATATCGCCGGCAATACCGGCAATGGTATCGAGGTATGCAATCTTCATTTCTTGTCCAGGTACTCTTCAAGTGTGGAGACGAATCGTTGTGTTGCGCCGAGATGGTTCTTCACAAACACGGATGCGTTCTTCCCGGCACTTTCCCTTGCACTGTCATCCGTCAGGAGATTCTGGAGCGCTCTATACGTTTCTCCTTCGTCCGAAACAACGAATCCTCCCCCCGCATCGAGAAGCTGAAGCGGCTCCTGAGAATTCCGGTGACGTGGCCCAAAGAGGACGGGAATTCCAAAAACCGCAGCCTCGAGAATATTGTGAATACCCTGCTTGAAACTTCCTCCAATAAATGCTGCGTGAGCGTACGCGTACAGCGGGAGAAGAATTCCTATTCTATCCACGATCAAAATCTTTTGGTTCGTGTAATTGTCGATTCGGGAATATCGGATGCACGAACCGTTTTCGCCCAATCGGGTTTCCAGCCCCGCCAGGTATTCTTCCGACGGCTCGTGGGGCACAAGAATCATCAACAGGTTGTCGATGCTGCGGCTGAGTCTTCTGAATGCGGGAATAATCACGGCTTCATCCTCCGGCCAACTGCTGCCAACGACAAAGACTTTCTTTCCTTCGTTGACCTGCGGCGGAAGCAGCGTGTCACGCCTCGCGCTTTCACAGCGCATGAATACCTGATCGTGCCGGGTGTCTCCTGAGGCAACGATATTCGGTCGCTTCAACTTGAACGACTCGAACGCCTGTACGTCGTTCGAAGAGACAGAGAGTATTTCGCTGAACGCGTCGTACACATGTCGGTGAAAGGCCTTCACCACCGGCAGCCGTCGAACCGTCTGACGGTGCATTGTGGCGTTGGCAATCAGCAGGGGGACTCCGCGACGATTCGCCTCCCAGGTGTGGTTTGGCCATACATCATACCGTATCATCACTCCTGCATCGGGCTGCACAATGTCCAGGAATCTGCGTGCGTTTCCCTGCGTGTCAAACGGCAAATATGAAATCACGTTGGCCAGCGGATATTTCAGCGAATGTTCATATCCCGAGGGAGAGAAAAAGGTCACGATAATCTGTGCTTCGGGATGACGCCTCTTCAGTTCGACGATGATTGGCTTCGCCTGCTCAAATTCTCCCATCGAAGAAGAATGAAACCAGACGCGCTTTCCTTTCGGCAGAGTCTGCATGCGTTCCTCCAGGGCAGCGAACAATCCAATTCTTCCCCGGATACCCCGTCGCACTTTTTCCTTTACCACCCCGAGCAAGTGGAGAACAACCCAGAGTGGCGGGATGATAAGAGTGCTGTAGAAAAATTGCCAGAAGGAACGCATACGAGTTGTTATCGCTGGAGCTTCACGATCTGTGATGATCGATATGGTCCTGCCTGCGCGGTGATATAATAGAACCCGACTTCGCACCGCGCCCCCGCGTCATTTTTCCCATCCCAGGTCAGCTCATGATATCCTGAAAAAATCATCTCCCCGAACAAGTGGCGCACAATAACTCCCGTCGCTGTTTGGATGTTCACCAACAGAGTTTCTTCCTCCGGCAGAGCAACGGTGAAGCTTGTGGAGTTGACAAACGGGCTCGGTGCGGGTTCCGTGAGCCAGAACGACGGGGGAGGGAACACCTGGTTATTGCCGGGCAGTGTCGGTCCGGCAATTATTTGTTGCTGGTTGGTGGTGCATCCACCGCCAGTCAAAGCAACAAGGCAAATCAA
>QKGJ01000024.1 GCA_003251275.1 Ignavibacteria bacterium | reverse complement strand
GTTCAGCGCCGAGGCCGCCAGAGGATATATTCAACCTCTGGCTGATCTCACGAGCGCAAACCTGAATTCCGGATTTTACAACTCAGCTGAGATTCCCTATCTCGCTCTTCACCTGCGGCTGGATATTCTTGTGATGGGTGGGCTTGTCACCGATGAAATGAAAACATATCGCGCACCGCTTCCCTCGAACTTTCAAGGAGGAAGTTTTGAAACAGCGACGATCGTTGGTGGAAGTGGGGGTGTCTTTATCAATCCGTTTGATCCACTGAGCAAGTATCGGGGAAGTGACGGCCTCATTAGCGCCACGCTCGTTCCCCTTGCGGTACCTCAACTGACGATCGGCGCACTGGTCGGGACGGAACTAACGGTTCGCTATTTTCCGCTGAAGTCACCGGCAGGTAAAGATTTGCCGGATACGAAGCTCTTTGCTTTCGGAATTCGACACAGCATTTCGAGTTATGTGAAAGTCCCGGTTGATATTGCCATTGGGTACATGTACACCCGATTCCAGGCGGAGGAACTTATCGACTACAAAGGATCGTTGGTAGCCCTTCACGCGAGCAAATCATTTTCATTGTTCACACTCTACGGCGGTATCAGCTGGGAGAACGGAACTCTGGACGCAAAGTATGAAGCTGCGAATCAACCGTCGGGCACGAAGGTAGAAATACATCTCGATGCAAAAAACAGCACGCGGTTCACCATCGGGGGAAAACTCACTCTCGGATTCTTTTCGCTTGCAGCGGATGCAAATATTGCCTCGGTGACAAGTTTCACCGGTGGTATCGGTTTTGAATTTTAGAAACACTTCAATGAAGGAGGTTGTCATGACGGTTCGGATTATTCTTGTTTTCTGTTGGGCGGTTGTAGTTTCGCTCTCCGGATGCACTCTCGTCGATAATGCGCAGGTTCCAGTGGACTTCTCCATTGACGGATTGTATAATGTTCTTCCAAATCAATCTGGATTCTGGTCTGCCGAAACGAACCCCATTAACATCGACGACCTCCTTGAAAATCGAAGTCCGGACAAAGTAAAAGCCTTCCGGGTCTATGACATTCGTGTTGGCATTAAGGGTCCGTATCCTTCGGGCCAGGTCAGCGGAACGGTCGCCTTTAGTTTTGACGGATCGCCGACATTCACTCCGATACTTTCTTTTGAGGGACTGTACAGTGAATTTGCCGAAGGTGTCTCTTTGGTTAGGCGAAATAACGTCATCACAGCGTCAACTTCAGGTCTCGAGTCATTTCTCAACGCTCTGAACAATCCCAACGGACGGCCGACATCTATCGTGTTGCGGACAAGCGGAACCACTGTCACTCCCGTGCCCGATGGAGTAATTGTAGCTGTAGAGATTTTTGCCCAGGCCGATACGGACGTCTTCTAAGAGAACTACCAACCATACCGAGAATGTGCATCGCCTCGTGTGGTGATGCGCGGCTTGATTGGTCAACTCATCTTTCGTAAATTACCGCCCCATGATTGAATCACGAGTAAACTTATTAGGGCTGACTCACCACGAGTTGGAAGGATTTTGCTCTTCGGTTGGGCAAAAAAGCTATAGGGCGGGACAAATATTCCATTGGCTCTACGGGAAGAGTGTGTCTTCGTTTGACGGGATGACCGATCTGGGGAAGGACCTTCGCCAACAGCTATCGGAAGGTGCGACGTTGGAGGGAATCTCCCCCGTGACGTCACGGATTTCGGACGTTGACGGAACTGTGAAGTATCTGTTTTCGCTATGTGACGGGCTGTTGATTGAGAGTGTCTTGATTACTCCAAAAGGAAGGCGCAGGGACAAGGCAACACAGGAAGAAGATCCAAAGAGATTAACGCTGTGTGTCTCCACGCAGGCCGGCTGTCCGCTTGACTGTAAATTCTGTGCAACAGCGACAATGGGGTTCCAGAGAAATCTCACAACGGCAGAAATCATCGACCAGGTGCTCCAAGTGCAAAGATTGTCGGGGAAGTCGGTAACGAACATCGTCTTCATGGGAATGGGCGAACCGATGATGAACTATGATAATCTCATGAAAGCCATAGAAATCATTACCACGGGAATGGGTATAGCACCGAAGCGAGTGACTGTGTCCACGGCAGGATGGGCGGATCGGATTCGACAGATGGGAGAGGAGCAGAGGATCGTAAAGCTCGCTCTCTCCCTTCACAGCGCCGTCGAGGAAACGCGCGCAGCCCTTATGCCAATCACAAAGAAATTCGGCATAGAGGCGTTGCGTTCGGCCCTGGAGTTTTATTATTCGAAGACGAAGAGATTTGTTATGTACGAACAGGTCTTTTTCGAGGGCCTTAACGATACCGATCGTGAAGTGCGCGCACTGATCAAGTTTGCCCGTGCGATTCCGTGCAAGATCAATGTGATTCCCTTTCATCCCATTGGATTCACGCACCCGAGTGGGATTGCCGCAACCCTCCGCCCCTCTTCCCGGATGGAAGAGATCGTTGAAAAACTGCGTGGTCAAAAACTCACAGTGATGGTTCGGGGAAGTTCCGGCGAGGATATAGCAGCCGCATGCGGACAGCTTGCAGTGCGAAATGACCTTGCACGTCCCCGTCCAATAGCACGTTCCATTGCTGTCGCTGCCGGCCTATAGCGTACAGTTCTCTCATAAACATTGATTCTTGTCGACTGCGTGCCGACGACCGGTGTCGCCGGCAGTAATTCTTCTCATGATTAGGTCAAAGATTTGTAACCAATGCGATTGATAATGTTCGGCCCACCAGGCGTGGGAAAAGGCACTCAAGCAAAGATTCTTTCAGAAGAATTCTCAATTCCTCATATCTCCACCGGGGAGATGCTGCGGGCCGCGGTCACGAGCGGCACTGAACTTGGAAAGAAAGCAAAGTCCATTATGGATGCCGGCCAACTGGTGCCTGATGACGTGATGATCGGAATCGTTCGTGAGGTTCTTGGCGCTCCCAACGTGCGGCGAGGCTTCATCCTTGATGGGTTCCCGCGCACGCTTGAACAGGCAAAAGCGCTCACGAAGATCTTTCATGACCTGGGAATTACGGAATTCAAAGTCGTAAACTTCCAGGTCAATGAAGACGAAATCATTCATCGGCTTCAAAACCGCCTGACGTGTGATAAAACGGGGGAAATCTATAATGCTGAGATGGACTCCCTCAAGGCAAATGATCCCTGCCCGGATTGCGAAGGAACACTACGGCTGCGGGATGACGACAAAGAGGAGACGGTGCGAGAGCGCTTGAAGATCTATCACACCTCCACCGAACCGGTGATTGGCTACTTTAATGAGAGCGGTGTGGTGGCGAACGTTGATGGGATGGGATCGATCGACATTGTGAGTCGAGAAATAAAAATGATGGTTATGGATTGACGTTTGTGCGTGGAAGTGCCCTGCATTGCGAAGGATCCCGTGATCGTCCTCTAGTTGTCGCCCATCGGGGAAGCTCTGCAGAGGCACCCGAAAATACTCTCGCAGCTTTTGCCCTTGCCGTGTCATCGGGGGCGGATATGATCGAACTCGATGTTCGAATGTCCCTCGATGCAAAACTGATAGTGCACCACGATCGCACGTTTCATCGAATTGCCGGAAAAAGAGCGTCCGTAAGGACGACGCCATACAGTTCAATCCAATCACTGGATGCCGGCTTCTGGTTCTCGAAGGACTTTGAAGGCGAGAAGATTCCCTCCCTGGAGGACGCCTTTCATCAAGTGCCATCCCCATTCCCCCTTAATGTAGAAGTCAAGACAGACGGCGACGCTCGACGACGATCCGAATTTGCCGTGAGGCTTGTGGAAATTCTTTGCCAATGTGAATGTCAGAACCGTGTTCTGGTTTCGTCTTTTGATCATCGCTTTCTCGCATCGTTTCACCGGGCGGCACCTGAGATCGGAGTTGGAGTTCTACTAATGCCAGTTCGAGATACCCGGATTCTCCCAGAGATATTCAAGAGGCAGTATGGGGCTTCGTGGATCGTCGGGAACCTCCGTCAGGTCGGCCCCGCCCTGGTGCGACGTGCACATGCCGAGGGAATGTGTGTTGCCACCTACACGGTGAACACGATAAGGCAATTGGTGACGAAGTTGCGCACGGGTGTCGATGCCGTTATCACCAATCATCCGCGCCTCATAGCGGCTGCGATGGATACTGTAAGCTCCCACTAGGCATTTCAATACTTTCCTTGAATCTCCCATCGAACTTGTCTATATTTTTTGCGGAGAAAAACATGGGAGACATCTATCAGATTCTTCAGTGACCGCTCTATACGGGCCAAAGCGTGTGGATTGACGTTCTTGCTCATGGCTGGGTGTGGCAAAGATATCACCCCTGAGCAACGACAGGCAGATTCCACATACACTCTTGCAATGAGTGCGTTTGAGCAAGGAGAATTCCGGCGGGCAAGAGATTTTTTGAGAGACGCTGTGGTGCTGGATCAGAATCTTGGCCGCGATGCTCAGCTTGCAGACGAGCACCGGCTTCTTGCCCGGGTCTTTGCAGGCGCCGCAGAATTTGATAGCGCAGTGGAGCATTATGACCACGCGATTTCACATGCAAAGGCTGTTGCTGACCGAGCCGGAGCCCGGTCATCCGCTCTTGAAATCGCTGCGCTGTACCGCTTTATTGGGGAAGAACGCAAGGCATTCTCTCTCTATACCGAAGCGCTTCGGCTGGCTCGTGTGTTTGGCGATGACGCCGGAGTTTTGGAAATTGAATGGGCAATGCTTCCTTCCGCCCGCGCCCTTAGAAATACTGAGGAAGAAAATCGCATTCTGGCTGATCTCCTCAACCATGCGGTAACCACGGGCAACGTGCAGGCACAAGCCCGCGTATACGCAGAAACAGGATATTCCCGCAGGCGTGCGGGGGACGTACAGGGGTCATTAGAAAATTTCCTACGCGCGCTGACTTTTGCCGATCAACTACGCGATACCCTTGTCAGCCTCTCGGTGCTGAAAGATATCGGTGACCTCTACGAACGATTGGGCAAGCCGAATGATGCGTTGCAGACTTACGGCGAGGCGTTAAGCCGCGCTGATCGCACTGCTGCAAACGCTGATAACATCCGATTGGAGCTGCTTATTCGTGTCGGCAACGTGTATCTGGCGAGACAACAACTCAATGATGCCGTTCGATTCTATCGGGCCGGGCTGAACGCTTCCATTCGACGGAAGAACAAGATAGCAGAAGGGTACCTGTTCTTGCAGCTGGGTCACTGCTACCTTGGTCCTCAGGGAAACCTCCCGGAGGCGTTCAAAAGTTTCCAAAGCGGCCTTGAACTCTTTGATGGTTTGGCGTATCCTGCGGGACAGGCATATGCACACCTCAGTCTCGGGATGGCAGGCAAGCGGTCCGGCCAACTCACCGAGGCATTGGCGCATTATAAGAAGAGTGTTGAGACCAGGGAGATGTGCTATTGGCTCAGACCCGAAGATGACGTTTACCTGGAATGTGAGGATGCATCCGGGCAGTCAAGTGAGTACGCCCCCTACGATGTCTTGATTGAACTGCTGCTTGAACTAGGACGCTATGAAGAAGCGTTCTGGTACATGGAAAGACGTCACGGATATAGACTGTTTCATTCTTTAAGCAGTCTCGATGCGAAGACTCCGCAAGAGAGTCTTAATGAGTCACTTGCAACGTTTCAGCACCAGCGGGCCTTAAGGGTCGGTGCCGAGCGCACGTATCGGGACCTTCTTGAAGAGAATATCTCTGTAGTCGACAGGATCACTGAAGTGAAAACCTCGATGGAGGGATATGGAACTGGTCTCGCAGAGGTCGCAGAAAAGATTGTCCAGAGTACCAGAGTGCTTGAGCCGTTTGTCAGAATTACCAATATAGGACTTGCGGAAGTTCTGAAGCTGCTCCCGAAAGGGGTTGTGTTGGTTGAACATTTCCCTTCCCGCAAGGCCCTCTACATGTTTGTGGCCTCCAGTGCCCGTGTGTCCGTCGAGATTGCCGCGGTGAAAAAGGAAACGGTGGTCTCGCAAGTCGATGAGTTCTCTTCTCTCCTCGATCGTCGGCAACAAGCGGCAGACTCAAGCGACGTCGTGAAGCGTGCCCTTGAGAGAAGAATTGATGAACTGACGACCAGCCTCTATGCATCGTTCATCCGACCTATCGAAGGAGATATTGCCGGTGCGTCAAAGCTTCTCGTCGTCCCACAACAAGAAACAATGAGGTTGCCCCTTCATGCACTGCGTCGTGTTGCAGTACGCGGCCAGAATTACGTTGCCCAACAGTTTGTGGTGAGCTACCTCCCCGCGGCACTGACGCTTCTGTACAAACCGGCCCCAACGCGTGCCAACGAATCATCAAACCCTCTTCCGCAGGGACCGTCGAGTCTTCAGGTTGCCGGGGTTGGCTATGCTGGTACAACCGAGTGGGATGCTGAGTATGAACTGCGAGACACGCGCGCGTTCTTCAAAGATGCGCGTTTATACTTCGGTCAGGACGCTACCTTTGCCACGGTGCAGAAGGAACGTGCGGACGTTCTCCAGCTCGCGGCGGAGTTTTCTTACGATGAGACGCTCCCGGGAAACTCCTACTTCATACTTTCTGATGGAAAGGCATTCAACACATCGCGCAAAGTGTTCTGGGGAGAATTGACGAAGATACCCTCATTCCCTTTGTTGATCCTCTCAGACTTCTCCGGATCGGGTGCAACAATGGAGCCGGAGCTCCCGTTTATTCTGTTCAGTCAGGGGTGTGCCTCCGTTATTACGCAGTCCTATTCGCCGGCCCGGCGAACGACCAAGTACTTCGGAGAGCTGTTCTACACGTCTCTTGCGGCTGGTTTGTCAGTACCGGACGCGTTCAAAGAAATGCAGAATGGTATGATAAAGGATCCAGAGAATGCAGCATCCTATGTCTGGGCACAGTATTTTCTGTGGGGAAAGTAGGCTGCTCAAGCCAGAGCGTCAGCGGTGTTTCAACTTGACCCTGCCAAGCCCGGTTTCAATTCGAATATTCATCTTCCCTTCAGCCCGCGCGAAATTTTCTGTTTCAAATTGTTCCTTACCGGTCGATTGAAACCCCTTATCGCACTCAACATGTGAAAACCAGTTGTCATTGGTAATAACGCGCGCGCCAACATCCGATGGCACAATCAACGTCAAAACTCCAAGGCCCAGGTGAATATCAACGTCAACTTCCCGGCGTAGCGCACCACTAAAGTCCAAGGTGTATGTCCCGACTCCACCTTCGAAACGGAAGTACTTGAAGTTCCCGTTTCCAAGATTGCGGCCGTCGAACTTGGAAAGACCGGTCTCGATGTTTACATGATCCAACAATACTTCGTTCGGCGTGTCGAACGTCAGCATCACGTCACTTGCGCCGGTGGTTAAGCTAAAATCGCGAACCTGCAATCCGGAGAGGTCGATATCCGCGCTTCCAAAACCGAGTTCAAGTTCGAACGAAACGGGGAGAGCCTCACTGAAGTGCAACTGCCATGCACCCTCCTTGAACCCCTTAATTTTGAAATGGCCTGATTCATGATCACCACTTTCCCCGAGTGCGAGATCGAGGTAACCAACCCGGTTACGGATTGTATAGGAAAGGTCAACATCGCCATCTTTCTTCCTCTGACTGGTCGATTCAATGCTGAGGACCTTCTGTTCCTGTCCCCGCGCAATGGAAATTGATCCGACAGAGGTTGAAAGGACGACATTGAGTTCCTTTTCGGTGGTGCGGCCAATTTCTGTGTTACCTTCTTTGTCCTGAAAGCGCGCAAATGCCCAAATGCCCCCGACCAGAATAAGTAGAAGGAAGAGGATAGCGTTAGCTGTATAGCGTTTGATGTTCATGGTCATATCGTACTTATGTGTACGGGTTCACCAAAGGCTTGGTTTCGCAGGATTTAGTAATTCTTGATCTTATGTTTGAGACTTCTGTACAATATTTCCCTCGCTCTAAAAATATGGGCTTTTACGGTTCCAATGGGGAGTTTTAGCTCTTTTGCAATCTCTTCGTAACTCTTTTCCTCCACATGGCGAAGGTGAATTACCTTCTTATAGCGGGGAGGGAGGCCGGCAATGGCATCGTTCAGGAGTTGGCGTCGCTGCCTTGAAATGATATCCTTGTCCGCCTCATACGATTCATCAGGAAGCTCAAACGTGTAATCGCTGTCACCTGCATCTATCGGCTTGTCGATTGAATACATTTGCAGCTTCTTCTTCCGGATGTAATCAATGGAATTGTTTGTTGCAATTTTGTAGAGCCAGGTCGAAAATGCGTACTCATCGTTGAAGCTCTTCAAGGAATGAAAAGCCTTGATGAATGCCTCCTGGGTGAGGTCTTCGACATGCTGTTTGTCGCGAACCATTCGATTGATAAAGTTGAAAATCGCATCGTGATATTTTCCCATAAGTCGCTTGAACGCGGCATCATCCCCCTTCAAGGCGCTGCGAATGAGTTCCGAGTCTTCGATGCGCGATTCAGATTTCTGGGGTTGAGGAGTAGTAGGAGGTGGGGCAGCCTTATGTGGCCGTTTTTTTCTTACCATCGAGGAGCGGAGAGATCACGATCATGAAGATTGTGCAAAGGACTTGAAAATAATACAGAAAAGGGTTGTAACTAGCAAGGAATGACCTGACGATGGAGATACGTTGAATCGCGTGTTGATTCCCCAGAACGAAATCGGTATGTTGACGATGTCAAAACATTCCACGGTACGCAATATGTTCATAACATTTGAAGGTCTTGATTTTAGCGGCAAGACAACGCAGGCGAACTTGCTTATCGCCCGACTGCGTGGATTGCTTCGAGGCCAGAGCGATGAAGTTGAAGCGCTCACTCTTTTCCGAGAACCGGGAGGAACCCGGATCTCCGAACGAATTCGTGATCTGTTGCTGGACAAGAAGAGTCTGGAAATGGAGGATATCACCGAGCTGTTCCTCTTTTCCGCAAGTCGACATCAACTCGTGAGCGAAGTGATTGCTCCGGCACTCGAACGAGGTAAAATCATCGTGTGCGATCGCTATGCTGACTCCACAACGGCGTATCAGGGATACGGGCGGAAAATGGATCTTGAGTTGATTACCACCATCAATCGAGCTGCAACGATGGGAGTATCTCCTGACGTTACCATTCTTGTAGATATCCCCGTAGAAGAAATTGTGAGGCGGAAGAAGAAGGCCGGTGTACCATTCGACAGGATGGAAAGTGTCGGGAAAGTTTTTTATGAGCGCGTGCGGAAGGGGTACCGAGAACTTGCCCAGGCCGAGCCGGCACGTTTCTGCGTTGTGGATGGGATGGCGCCGGTACAAGAAGTGCAACAGGAAATATGGTCGATGGTTGAACCGAAACTCCTGATCGAAAAATAATGAAGAAAGTTTGGAGAGACAGAAATGCGCTATGAAAACATCGATGCGGGCAAACGACCGATAATTGCGACCGGGCTTGCCTGTCTGGTGATTGTGTTCGGTGGGTTCGTCAATGTACCGGATGGAGACTATTTCTTTAAGGTGAACAAGGGAATAGAGATGTTCGGGAAAGTCTACAAGGAAATTGCAGCTAACTATGTTGATGTGGTCGATCCGGAAAGATTTGTCCAGGCCGGAATTGATGGCATGCTCGAATCGCTTGATCCGTATACGGTGTACATTGATAAGGAAAACGGAGACGAGGTTGACCTTCTTACGAACGGCAAATACGGCGGTGTTGGAATCACCATTAGCCAAAGAGAAGGCCGCATCGAGGTGATAAGTGTGATGGAAGGCTATTCGGGAGCTCGTCAGGGGCTGTTACCGGGTGATCGGATCGTCGAAATCGATGGCTATGATGTTCGCACGAAGCGTCCGGATGAGGTTCGTTCTCTCACACGCGGCGAACCAGGGACCGAAGTCAAGGTTGCTGTGGAACGTGAAGGCGAATCCACCCCGCTAATGTTTGTTCTCATACGCGAAGAAATCCAGGTCAAAAATGTCACTTTTGCGGATTTTGTTGATCAGGGCACTGGTTATATCAAGCTGGAACGGTTCTCGCGGAAGGCCGGCGATGAGGTACGGCAAGCGATCAAGGAACTTAAGATAAAGGGGGACATCAAAGCAATAATCCTTGATGTGCGGGGCAATCCGGGCGGACTTCTTGATGCTGCAGTGGATGTAGTAAGCAAGTTCGTTCCCAAAGGATCCCCTATTGTCACAACAAAAGGGCGCCGTTCGGAAGGAGATAAGGAGTACACTTCCCCCGAAGAACCATTACTGGCCAACGTTCCCCTTGCAGTGTTAGCCGACCGCGGCAGTGCAAGTGCCAGTGAAATCGTCTCGGGGGCTATTCAGGATCTGGATCGAGGGGTGATTGTTGGAGAGAGGACATTCGGAAAAGGACTGGTGCAAACCATCCTTCCATTGAACTATGGAGCACAGCTGAAGGTGACGACGGCCCGTTACTATATCCCCAGCGGGAGAAGCATTCAGGAGATCGACTATAAGCAAAAGGATCGCAACGGCATCTTCGTTTCCATGCCCGAAAGTCTTCACCAGGAGTTCAAGACCATCGGCGGAAGAAGCGTCTACGAACATGGGGGCATCACGCCGGATTCCTCCGTGACTGTGGATGATCCCGGGCCGATGGTGAAAGAGCTAAATAGAAAAGCCATGTTTTTCCGCTTTGCGAATCAATACGTAACAGCGCATCATCCTGATAGCATCACTGCAATCGACCAGGCAGTTCTCGACGAGTTCAAAGAGTTTTTGAAGGAAAAGCAATTCGATTATCAGGAAGAGGCCGAAAGTCAATTGGCACGGGTGGGGGACATTGCCGAGCGGTCTCATTATAGCGCCGAGGTACTTCACCAGATTGACCTTTTGAAGGCTGCTCTTTCAAAGGAAAAGGAACGGGGTTTCGAACGTTATCGGCAACCAATCTCGCGAGCGTTGGAAGTTGAGATGATGGCGCGACTGCAGGGAGACCGGGGCCGGATCAAGAGATCATTGCGGTATGATCCGCAGCTAAAAACCGCCGTCGCACTGGTACAGAATGATAAACTCTACAAGAAATTGCTGGGATTCTGACGCGAAAAAACTCTGAGTTTAGGTGGGCTGGAGTTTTGCCAGAAGGTGTTCATTCGTTGGATACTTGTCGAGCATCTTCAGTACGGTGAGCATTGCGTCCATTGGCGACAGTCGGGTGATGGAGCGGCGAAGCGACTGATGGAGCATCGCATCTTCCCCGAAGAGCAGTTCCTCTCTGCGTGTTCCTGATTCGGAAAGATTGATTGCAGGAAAGATTCGTTGATTCGCAAGCTCCCGGCTCAGCACCAACTCCATGTTCCCCGTCCCTTTGAATTCCTGGAAGATCAGCTCGTCCATGCGGGAGTTGGTTTCAATGAGTGCTGTGGCGAGGATCGTGAGGGACCCGCCGTTTTCGATATTCCGCGCCGCGCCAAAAATCCTCTTAGGTACCTCAAGTGCCCGCGCGTCGACGCCACCGGAAAGTGTTCGTCCGCTGCTCCGCTGATGCAGGTTAAAGGCCCTTCCAATCCGGGTGAGAGAATCCATCAACACGACAACGTCTGATCCTGCCTCCACCTTTCGCTTTGCATACTCCAGCACAAGTTGTGCGAGACGCGTATGATCGCCCCGATGATCATCACTTGAACTGGCAAACACCTCACCACGAATGGAGCGACGCATTTCCGTTACTTCTTCCGGCCTTTCATCAATCAACAGCACCATTAACGCAATCTCAGGATTGTTGATGCTGATTGCATGCGCCAGTTGCTGCAGCAGCATCGTCTTGCCCGCCTTCGGGGGCGAGACAATTAGTGCACGCTGGCCTTTTCCTATGGGACAGAAAAGATCCACCACCCGCATCGAACGGTCACTTTCCGGACCTTCCAGTCGGATCAGTTCACCAGGAGCGATTGCATCAAGTCGAACAAAATCCGGTGCGGATCGCCAGCGTTCCGGTGACAATCCGTTAATGCTGATGATCTTATGGATTTCCGGGCTCTTCCCCTTCTTTGTTCGGGTTTCTTTGAGGTTTCCTTCAAGCATTGAGCCGGGCCGCAGACCATACCGTTCAATGAGAGCCGGAGGCACGAATGGATCGTCCGGCCCACGACGAAGGTTTTCCGTCCGACTTCGGATAAATCCAAATCGTTTTTGATCGATCTCCAATACCCCTTCGAAGGGAATACTACTCATACCGGGAAATACTAGTTGTGGAAAAAGGAAGGGCGGAAAGAAAGAATACACCCAAATCCAACAGCACTCTTCATCTTGGTTCACGCCGGGTGGCTTTTGAACAATGACAATTAGCGGAAAAAACTGTTTTCTTGCAAATCATAAGATTATTGCATTCTCCCCTCGGTTGCGTTTCATGGCCAGTATCGTATATTTTCAAACAATCTTATGCATTCACAAACGCTGATCACACAGTTCCTGACGGTTTCGATTGTCATAGGCTGCCTGCAAATCTCATTAGCGGCAGAATCACCACAACGCTGGTGGAAAGGGAATCTTCACACGCATTCGCTCTGGAGCGACGGCGATGATTTTCCGGAATCGATCATTGAGTGGTACAAAGACCACGGTTATAGTTTTCTCGCCATCTCCGATCATAACATTCTTCACAAAGGAGAACGATGGGTCGAGATCGACGAAACGTTGCAGCAAGCGGCACAGAACTATCAAAAGCGCTTTGGCCCTCAGTGGGTTGTGCAGCGAGAGAGTGGCCACACAACAGAAATCCGATTGCGTCGTCTT
>QKGJ01000199.1 GCA_003251275.1 Ignavibacteria bacterium | reverse complement strand
AGCTTTGGATTGATAAAATTTCCTCGACAGAATACGGAAGAGAGTTTCGCTAATGAGGGAAGACTTCCCGGATCCGCTTACGCCGGTGATGGAGATGAGGCGACCCAGGGGGACTCGTAGAGTCACATTCTGCAGGTTATTTCCCCGTGCCCCGGTAAGGACTAATTCTTTTCCGTTGCCCCGGCGGCGGTGTTCAGGGACCCTTATAGCCTTCTTCCCCAGCAAATAGTCGACTGTAAACGAGGTGGATGCTTGCGCGGAACCGTTTCCGTGTCTTCCTGCTAAGTGTTCAAGCGAATCGGGTGATCCCAGCGCAACGACAGCTCCACCGTGCTCTCCGGCCCCCGGGCCCAGATCTATCACATGATCTGCGCTTTCGATCATTTCCTTGTCATGCTCAACAACCATCACAGTATTCCCCAGATCTCTCAACTTCTTTAACGAATCGATCAGCTTGATGTTATCGCGTTGGTGAAGCCCGATACTTGGCTCATCCAGGATGTACAGAACGCCGACCAATTGCGAACCGATTTGAGTCGCCAATCGGATCCTCTGTCCTTCGCCACCCGATAATGTTCGCGCCGGTCGATCGAGAGTAAGATAATCGAGCCCAACATTCAGGAGAAATTTCAAACGCTCTCGGATTTCCTTCATCACCTGAGAAGCAATCTGCATCTGTCTTTCCGAGAGCGTCAGTCGTTCAAAGAACAATGCGGCATCGGTCAGTGGTAAGGACACCACATCGCGAATGGAGAACGATTCCCCACTCCTAGCATCTTCGAGCTTTATCGCCAGGCTCTCTTTCCGCAGTCGGCCACCTTTGCAGTCGGGGCAAGGCTTGGTATTCATGTAGCCCTCAACCCACTCTCGGATATTGTTTGAACTTGTATCGGCATAGTAATTCCGCATGATCTCCAACAAACCGCCATAGCGGTGGTGATAGATGACCGTCCTCCCCGTCGAATATCTGTATTCAATTTCGAATTTCTCTTTCCCTCCACCATAAAGGAGAACATCCATCGCCTTCTTAGAAATCTTCTTAAGAGGCGTATCAAAGTCAAAGTTAAATTTTCTCGCCACCGCACGCACCTGACTGAAAGCCCAAGTTTGACGTGGCTTGCCAAGAGCGGCGATTCCCTCTTCGTTAATGCTCAAATTCTTGTCAGGAAGAATCAGGTCCAGGTCAAGCTCTTTGATTTCTCCAAGGCCGTCACACGAACCGCAAGAACCGTATGGGGAATTAAATGAGAATGAATTCGGGGCAGGCTCGTCGAAGCTGATGGCACAAACAGGACAGGAATAATACTTGCTAAAGAGTATGTCATTACTCCTTGGCGAGAGCTTTTTCTTGGTCTTGTGTTTCTTCTGAGGACTTTCGGGCGATTCCTCCGGGGCAACGATGATAAAGCCTCCACCAAACTTAAGAGCAATCTCTACCGAATCAGCAATGCGTGGGCGTGATCCCTGCTGAACGGCAATCCGATCGACGACAATCTCGATGTTGTGAACTTTGTAGCGATCGAGCTGAATTCCTTTCTTGATTTCTGTTATAACGCCGTCATTCCGAACGCGGAGGAATCCATCCTTCACAATCTCCTCAAATAATTCTCGATAGTGTCCCTTCCGACCTTTGACCACTGGAGCAAGAATATGAACCTTCGAACCCTCAGGAAGCTTCATGATGCTGTCGATAATTTGGTCAGTCGTTTGCTTCTCCACCTTCCTCCCGCAGTTGTAACAAAACTGTACTCCAATCCGGGCAAAGAGGAGACGAAGATAATCATAGATCTCAGTGACAGTACCTACCGTCGAGCGTGGATTGTGGCTCACGGTCTTCTGTTCGATCGAAATCGCCGGACTGAGCCCCTCGATATAGTCCACATCGGGACGTTCCATGACATCCAGGAATTGACGCGCGTACGCCGATAGACTCTCAACGAATCTCCGTTGACCCTCTGCGTAGATCGTATCAAAGGCAAGACTCGACTTCCCAGAGCCTGACAGGCCGGTTATCACCACGAGCTTCCCCCTCGGAATGTCGAGATCGACATTCTTGAGATTATGTTCACGCGCCCCGCGGATGACGATGCATTCCTCGGGAAAAAGGGATTCGGTGGATGTGGGTTCTATTTTTGTCTTTGTTTGCGCTTGTGACATTCTTCTAAGCTGTGCGGGATGAGTACACCATCTTTGTTACAAAAGAAGAACCCGGAGTCAATCCGGGCTCAAAATCAAGACGCTATTCGTTAAAAAACTCATTGCAATCTGGAACGCTTCCGTAAATACTCAAAGAGGGCGACGTCGTAAGACGTGTTCGTATCGAGGAGAACATAGTCGATGTAGTTTTCCCGGCACTCCCTCTTGTATCGCTCAAGAAAGTCGGACATCGTTTTTCTGTAGGCTTTTCGAATCTGCCAAGGCTGAGTTGTCAGCTCCTCCGCTGTCTCCATATCACGAAATTGGGAATCCCCCTCAAAAGCAAAAGAGCGCTCCAATGGATCCAGAATGTGCATTACAATCACTTCATTTTTCTTGTGTCGGAAATGCTTCAGGGCTGCCATGATTTCCGCCGGCTCGTCGAGTAGATCGCTCAGAACTATGACCAGGCCACGTCGCTTGATTCTATCGGCAACCTGATGAAGGGACCGACCAGCCTTTGTTTTGTTAGCAGTCGCAAGCTGTTCGAGGGAAAGGAGAATCTGCCTCAGATAACCTCGTGTCGCATGCGGTGGCAAATATGTGTGAATACTCTCATCAAACACCGCCAAGCCAACCGCGTCCTGTTGCTTTATCATCATATACGATAATGACGCCGCCAGATATGCTGCATAGGTCAGCTTCGAGATCGAGCCCTGAGAACTGTATGCCATCGATTTGCTAGAATCGATGACGACATACGACTTTAGGTTGGTTTCTTCTTCATATTGTTTGATATAATACCGGTCGGTTTTCCCGTAGATCTTCCAATCGATATGGCGAATCTCATCGCCGGGCATGTACTGTCGGTGTTCGGCAAACTCGACGCTGAAACCATGATAAGGGCTTTTGTGAAGCCCGGTAATGAACCCCTCCACGACCAACCGGGCACGAAGCTCCATGTTCGCAAGCTTGGAGACAACGGTTGGCTGCAGGTATTGTAGTTGAGTTTGATTCACTTTATTTCTTCACTACCGCGGGCTTTTCCTTTTTCACCTCCTCAGCCGGCAGCATGGCTTCCGGATCCTCTCCGAGGTGCTCCAATTCAAACTGGGCGGATAATGCCATCTCGTGATCGGGATATTTTTCGAGGAAGAGTTTGTAGGCAGTTGCAGCGCTATCAGCAATTTTGAGTTCGTTATTGTACAAAAAGCCTATTAGAAACAACGATGTAGGCGTTTGCTTGGCATCCGGAAACAA
>QKGJ01000380.1 GCA_003251275.1 Ignavibacteria bacterium | reverse complement strand
TTTGAAGCAGTATGTACAGGTACAGATAAAGTCCGGACAACGTGAACCCCATACCGAGGGAGCGCAATTTGTTTTTCAGAATTACCCTGGCGTATCCGGTGATCAGAATAACTGTTGCTGCGCCGCCGAGAAGATACGACATGCCAAACGAAAGATACTCCGATGCAGACAGCAGCAATAGATAGAAGAGACAAAGGGCAAACCCAACAAGGAGGTATTGCAATGGATGAATCCTGATAGGGTTGAATACTTCATGAAGAAAAAACACAAGAAAGGTTAGCGCGATGAACAAAATTCCGTACTTCGCCGCCCGTGTCACCTGATGATAAAAATCAACCGGAATCAACAGCCTGACCCCGAACGATGACTGCCGCACGGCCTCGTCAATTGTGGTTGGGTTTGCGGACGCGGATGACCAGAACTGTGGATAGTTTCTGCCGAAATATGAAATGGCCCATGTCGCATCAAAGCCATCGCTGGTAACGTGGCGCTCGGATGGCAAGAATGCACCCGAGAAACTCGGGTCTGCCCACGAGGAGCGGACAGTAACTCTTGTTTCCTTGCCAAGCGGAAGGAAAGATAGGTCCTGGCTGCCATTTAATGAAAGAGAAAAAGAAAACGGAAAAGGCTGCCCTGCATTGTGAGTGTCAAGTTTTTCCATCTGGGCGTGTATGCCGGAGGGAAAGAAAGAAACGTTTTGTGTTCCAGGACTGAAGTAGCCGTCGCTGGATGCAAACGAAAGTGAAACGGCTTCCGTAATTCCTCTCATATCCGGAATACCGACGACAAGAGTAGCATCATCCCAGAGGAGATCACCCGGCGGGATACGTAGTTGAGAGATGGCGTCAAGCGAAAACTGCCCCGAGCATTCTACCTCTACCCGATAAACCGCCGTCTCATAGATTCCCCGTCGTCGCTTTTCAGGCAGCAACACCGCATCGATTTTCAACTCCTCGGGAAGGATGAATAGCCGGTGCACCACCACGCGCTGTGTTCCTTTGTCGTCCAACAGACGAAGTTTATACGGCACCACAAGTATCGGCCCGCCGAGTTTTTGCGGGTCTCCCCACGAGTGTCCTATTTCTGCCACCGCCGATCTGTTCGTACTCTGTCGTTCGTCTATTATAGATGATATAAAGGCGACTGGAATTAGGAGGAGCAATGTCAGCAGCGCAATCATCATCATCTTAAAAGGGAGGAAGAACCTACCCTGTTTGTACTGTCCTGTATTCATTCGTTTCCCGGTGGTGGATGTTATTGCCATAGGTGCTTCACTTGTACCGTTACTGTAGAGCTTCTTCCTCGATCATCAAGACAGAGTATGGTATTTTGTCCGTTTTCCAGCACCGCCAATATCTTTTGCCCGACCTCCTGTTGCGCAAAAAAGCGATCGTTAATGTACCAGGTACATGTTCGGATCTCGAGAGGGGTTGTTGCCTCCAGCGCAATTCTCTGCTGACGCGAGACGAGAAAGTATGTCATGTTATCCGTGGGGCTGATGATCGTGGGGCCTTGAGAGGAATTTACCAACGTGCATGCCTGATAGTGGGGCGGCGGCGGTGTATACAGCTGACCTATTTTTTTCCAGAAAGCAAGAAGGTCCGGTGGATAGTCGACGAACGTACGAAGAATGTAGGGAAGAGAGCCTACGCACATCGGGCAGTAGTGGACTGCCCCGTTCATCGCAATCATAAATTCACGGTGAAGTCGACAGGGAACGGAGGAGGATCGACTGGTTGAGTAATAATCATCGATGACGACGTCGCAGAGTGAGGTGGCAATATCGCCGCTCCGGGCACAGACTTCCCGCACTCCAAGATCGGGCGGTCTTGGGAGGATCTCCTTTTCGAACCGTAAAGAAATTGAATTTAAGATATCAACCAAAAGTGGGGCAGCGGCACGTCCTCCAACGAGATCCGGGTTTCCCTTGTTCGTCACGTTTCCCATCCACACCCCCACGGTGAACTGCGCAGTGTATCCAATGGCCCACGCATCACGCCGCCCGTAGCTCGTTCCCGTCTTGAAGGCGACCTTGGGCAAATTCAGCGAAGACTCGAAATTGTTTGGAAGATCAGGCCTGTTGACGGACGAAAGAAGGTCGGTAACGATGTACGCTGCAGCGGGAGTGCATACTTCGTTTTCGACGAGCCGCAATGGATTGTCATTCCGAATGAACTGTGGTCTGACGAAGCGTCCACCGGAGGGGAAGATCGAATATGCGCCGACCATCTCTTCCAGAGTAACCCCACATCCACCGAGAATAACGCTGAGACCTAGGCGATTCTCTTGTTGTTCGAGAGATCCTATGCCCGCGCGTCCGGTAAATTCAACGAACGACGAAAATCCCGATGATCGGAGAAGCCTGATCATGGGGACGTTGAGCGATCGTTGCAGGGCCTCTGCGGCTGATACGTAACCCGAGTAAGAGCCGTCGTAATTCTCTGCCGAAAACCCCTCGATGTCATATGGGGTATCAAGCAGGCGGGTTTCAGGTGTGAGAATTCCGCTGTCTATCGCATGCGCATAGAGCAGGGGCTTCAGCGTGGAGCCGGGAGAGCGGAGAGAATTTGCCGCGTTGACCTGCCCGGCAGCATCATCATCTTCAAAATCTCCAGAGCCAACATAGGCACGGACTTCATGTGTCTTATTGTCGACGACAATGGCGGCACCATTCATCACGCCACGCGGTTGCCAGGTGCGGAGATGGTTGATCATGAGCCGTTCAACGGTGTGTTGTGTGCGAAGGTCAAGTGTGGAAACCACCACGGCGGCAGTAGGTGCAAGCGAATGGACGCGGAGGGAGAAATGCTGTGCTCGTCTCGGTAACTCTCTTCTGGAAACAGTTGCAGGCGTTGTTGCGATGGTAATGGAATCCTCGCGCGAAAGAAATCGGTCGTGAAACCATCGGCGAGCCTGGGCGATACGTTCGTTATATAACCGGTCGGCGTTCCTGTCGGGGCGGAGACCGTTGGGATCGTTTGGAATCAGAATCAGATCGAACAGCTGGGCAAAGTTCAGTCTCTCGAGGGGGGCATCGTAGTACATTAGTGACGCGGATTTCAGCCCTTCCAGGTTTCCCCCAAGCGGGACCATGGAGAGGTACATCTCGAGGATCTCGTTCTTGGAATATCGCACCTCAAGCTGCAATGCCCGAAACATTTCAACGATCTTGTTTTGATACGTTCGCTCCCTTCCTTCGAGCATGCGCGCAACCTGCATTGTTATCGTCGAGGCACCAGAGACGCGTCGCCCCGCAAGCATGTTTTGCCCGAGTGCGCGCACGATGGAAACCGGATTGATACCCGGGTGATAATAGAAATACTTGTCTTCCTTTTCGATAAGAAGTCGTTTCAATTGATCCGGTATCTCGTCGGGCGAAGTGCGGAGCCTCCATATTCCATCAGGGGCAATG
>QKGJ01000375.1 GCA_003251275.1 Ignavibacteria bacterium | reverse complement strand
GGGATGTCAGAGGGTGCGCGGTACCTTTCTTCCGCGAGCCAATGGAGTGAGAGTCAACTGTTGACTGTTGCGGATGCGATTCACGCCGATGAGCGGTATCGTGCAGGAATAGAATCTGCCCTTGGCGACGATGCAGGTCTCGTGATTGTCAATTCCGTCCATGAAGCAGAAGAAGGGATCTCGCTCCTCTCCAGGGAGGGAAAAGGAAAAGCAACATTTGTGTGCCTCGACCGCATTCCAAAAATGAGCAGACGTTTCAAGGCGGTGAGGCTGCCCGGCGTTATTGGCTGGGCGTCATCTGTAGCGAAATGCGAGCCAACTCATGCAGATTTGTTCCAGTTCCTTCTGGGGAATACCCTGCTCGTGGAAGATCGGACGGTAGCGGCGAGGGTGAGCGAAATGTACTCAGGTGTACGGTGTGTTACCGTAAATGGCGAGGTGACAACGACTGTCGGGATTGTCCGTGGCGGAAGCAGAAGAACGGATGAGGGAGGCTTGATTGGAAAGCAGAAGCAGCTGAAAGAGCTGGAAAAGATGATACAGGACCTCTCGGCGAATGATGCTGCGATCGCGTCGGAGATATCAGAACGCCAGGCTGCACACGACGCGATTCACCTTAAGCCGATTTCCGAGGAGGTGAAGGGCGTGGAGAAGGAAATGAGCGCTGTGGAGATTCGTATTGCTCAACTGCAGTTTGAGAAGAAAAGGGCTGGAGATATTATTGAAAAAAATCGGAACGAGAGCGAGGAGCTTTCCGAAAAAACAAATGAGATGGAAAAACAGATAGCCTCTGCCATACCGGCTCTTGAACACCTGCGGGCGGAAAAGGAAACGGTTGAGGGAACTGTTGCTGGTGTTATTGCAGAACTGGCATCCATTGAACACGAACGTTCAAGCCAGGCTGAAGTGGTTGGCGATCTTGGAATCAGGGCAGCGACAATTCAAGGGAATCGAGCAAATGCAGAAAGTGAACTGGTTCGTGCTGATGAAAAAATTCTCTCCACGGCGAACGCCCGGAAAAAACGAATCGAGGACATTCATCATTCAGCAGAAGACCAAGCCAGCATCATACTTTTTCTCGAAGAGCAAGCAGTGTTGTTGTCCAGCTTCAAGGAAGATCTAGGTAAACTGGAGGAGGAAAAGCGACTCATCGAAGAAGAAGCTTCCAGAACCCGCAGCGAAATGCACGGTATTGAACTCCGCATCAAAGATGAGCGACGTTCGCATGACGACTCCATGAAGGCCGTCCACGAGCTTGAATTGAAAATTCAAGGCATCAAATCGCAAGCGGAGAACCTGAAGCTTCGGGCGCGGGAAGAATTTGAACTGGACTTACAGTTGAAGAGGTATCCGGAAGACGAATTTGTCGATTTCGCTGCTCTCCGGGATGAGATTCAGGGATTCAAGAACAAACTAAAATCTCTTGGGAATGTGAACTTCGCCGCATTCGAGGAATACTCTTCCGAAAAACAGCGGTACGAGTTTCTCACAATGCAACGGAATGATCTCCTGGAGGCGCAGAAGACGCTTCTCAGCACCATCGACGAAATTAATGCCACTGCCCAGCGCCAGTTCCTTGAGACATTTGAGAAGATCCGAACAAACTTCATTGATATCTTCAAGAGCTTGTTCGATCCCGGTGACGAATGCGATCTAAAACTGGAGGAGGGAATCGACCCGCTCGAAGCGGCGATCGATATCATTGCCAAACCGCGGGGGAAGCGACCCACATCAATACATCTTCTTTCCGGCGGAGAGAAAACCCTCACTGCGACAGCCTTGTTGTTTGCGATCTACCTGGTGAAGCCCAGCCCATTTTGTATTCTCGATGAGGTTGATGCGCCACTCGACGATGCGAACATCGATCGATTCACTCGCATCCTTAAGAAATTTTCCGATAACACACAGTTTATTGTGGTAACACACAACAAGCGCACCATGGAAGCTGCGCAAGCGCTTTACGGCGTGACAATGGAAGAGGAGGGCATCTCGAAGCTGGTGACTGTCCGTTTCAACAAAGGTGCGGAAGTGGAGTCGGCGGCGGTGCTCTCGAACTAAGACAGGATTTTCATGGAGGCCAAGAGAGTAAAGCTGTACGTCGATTTCGATGGAACAGTAACCCGAAGGGACGTCGGCAACGAATTCTTTCGCCATTTCGGAGGAGAACTCTGCGATAGGTTGGTCGGCGAATATCGCGCAGAGAAGATGTCAGCCCGGGAGTGTTTTCGTGGTGAGGCAGCAGCCATGCGAAAGTTTTCACTCGACGAAGCCCGCGCACTTTTCGCGCAACAGGACGTTGATGAAACTTTCGGCGCGTTGGTAACTTTTTGCAGGGAAAATTTAATCGATATTTGTATCGTCAGCGATGGACTCGACTTCTATATAAGCGAGATACTCTCCGCCCGTGGTTTCAACGACATCCGAGTTTTCGCCAACAAAGCCGAACTTCTTCCGGACGCAAACGGACTCCTTTCACTTTCTGTCCATTTTCCGTACAGCGAGGCGGAGTGTGATCGGTGCGGATGTTGCAAGCGCAATATCATGCTGACTCATTCCGGAGAGGAGGAGATTATAGTTTTTGTGGGTGAGGGATACTCGGATCGTTGTCCAGCAGAATATGCCGATATTGTATTCGCGAAAGACGCGCTGCAAACGTATTGCCAGGAGCAAAACATTTCGTATTTTCTCTACACCTCCTTTGCAGATGTTGTCTCCCGCCTGACGAGTCTCATGGAAGCGAGAAATTTTCACAAACGGCGAAACGCGGAGCTAAAACGGCGGGAGGCGTTTCTCGCAGAATGAAAGAGGATCAACCCCGGGATATTCGGGGCATCGTATTTAAGTATCGAAGTTACACCCCAATTCCATTTCTCACCGCAATGGTGGTCTTTGCACAGCCATCAACGCAAACGTTGCTGGTCGGCGGATGTATTGCGATACTTGGCGAGCTGATCCGATTTTGGGGTGTGGCTATTGCAGGAAGTGAAACACGAACTACGGGTGATGTTGGCGGAACATACCTCATCACCAACGGACCGTTCGCGTTCGTCCGGAATCCCTTGTACGTGGGGAATATTCTGCTGTACGCCGGCGCTGCGGTGATGGCGAACGCTTTTGCTCCGTGGCTGCTCATCAGTACGGTCGTGTGGTTCTATATTCAATACACGCTGATTGTTTCGAAAGAGGAAGATTACCTGGCCCAGCGGTTTGGCGAGGCGTACGCGGACTATGCCGCACAGGTTGGAAGGTTCTTCCCTCGCGTCACCCCCTACCAGGGGCTACGTCCGCCCGATAAGCGGTTCAACATTGCTGAGGGACTTCGATCAGAACGCCGCACGCTTCAAGCCATCGGAATCGTCACACTCTTGATTGTCCTGCGGTATGTCACGCAAGAGTGGGAATTGTGAAAGTGGAGCGTCCTGGCTGCTTCCTATGTTGAAACGGGTTCTCATTGTTGCAGGCGAAGCGAGTGGAGACTTGCATGGAGCCGGTGTTGTTCGCGAACTAAAGCACCGAATACCCGATCTTGATGTCTTCGGCATCGGTGGGGACAGGATGAGGAAAGAGGGGATGGAGACGGTTGTTCATATTTCTTCCATGTCTTTCATGGGGTTCGCGGAGGTGGTCAGGAACCTTCCGTTTATCCGCAAGGTCGAACGAATGCTGGAGTCGTTACTCTCCACCCGTCGGCCAGACGTTGTTGTTCTGATCGACTATCCTGGATTCAACCTGCGTTTTGCCCGCAGGGTGAAAAAAAGAGGGATTGCAATTCTATATTATATCAGCCCGCAAGTGTGGGCGTGGCATCGCACCCGGGTGAAAAAGATGAAGGGGATAGTCGATCGAATGCTGGTGGTGTTTCCTTTTGAAGTCCCATTCTATGAGAGCGAGGGGATACCGGTCCAATTCGTCGGGCATCCTCTCGTGGAGTCAATCGGATCAACGCTGAGCCGGGCGGAATTCTGTGCGCGACACAATCTGAAGGAATCAAGAAAAATTCTCGCTCTCCTACCCGGGAGCCGCCTTCAGGAAATCGAAAGAATTTTGCCGACGATGATCAAGGCGGCGCTCGAACTCCACCAGAACGACGATGTTCAGCCCGTGATAGGGATTGCCCCCAATCTGGAGAGCGCAGTACTTCGGAGATACGTGCAAGAGAGTCCCGGGATCACCCTGCTGGAGAACGGGACGTACGATCTAATGGCCTCGGCGGACGCTGCGATCGTCACCTCGGGAACTGCAACGCTCGAAACCGGGTGGTTCGGAACTCCCATGGTTGTTGTCTACAAAACATCGCCACTGACTTTTCTCATTGGGCGAATACTGGTGGATGTTCCCCATATCGGGCTGGTGAACATAGTCGCAGAAAAGGGGATTGTACCGGAGTTCATTCAGCGCGAGATGACATCAAAAAACCTTATCGCGGCAATCCGGAAAATTCTCAACGACTATGAATATGGAACAAGAATGCGTAATGAGCTTGCAGTGATCAAACAAAGATTAGGGGCCCCTGGTGCATCACACCGGGTTGCCGAACAAGTGATTGCTTTGGGAGAAGCCGCGTGAAACTACGGCAGGTACCGGGTCTCACGATACTCACTCTTGCAATTGCGGGATGTCCTTCTACCTCGAATGAGACAACAATGGTTTCGTCGGCGCCCCTCACGAAAGAGGCACTCTATGGGAAGGGGCACCTTCTCTATGGTCAGTTACAATTTGACAGCGCAAAAGTGTACCTCTTTCAAGCAGTCCGGCGCGATTCTCTTTTTGCCGATCCGATTTTCGATCTTGCCGCGCTCCACTATGATCTTGCAATGCAAAACACCAAAGGCGCAAGTGAATCGGCCAGACTCCTCCGGGTATCGAGGGATTTCTACCATCGGGCGGAAGAGCTTGGTTGGGAAGACTCTGAATTGTTGGAACGGCTGTGCGACATCTCCGTTCGGCTTGAGGACAACGCATCGTTCCTTCGATACGCGAAAAAGAATGCAAAAAAGTACCCACACGACAGGCAGTATAGTAACCTCGGCCTGGCGTATGTGGAAGCGGGAGAATACCAGGAAGGGATTCAGTTCCTGAAGACCGCAATCGAGAAATTTCCAAACTCAACGTACATTGGGAGCTATTACCGCCAGTTGGGACGGGCATATTTCAAAGTGGACCGCCATCAAACCGCAGAACGAATATTTTACGAGGGACTGCAAGCGGTAAACTCAAGGCTGGCGGAGCAGGAAAAACTTGCTTCGCCGTCCTCCGTTGTTCAGGAAAGGCTGAGAGACGACAAAATCGGCATGCTCGTCACCTTGAAAGGACTTCACCAACTGTATAAGGATGGCGAAAAACTTGCGAATGTGGAAAAACAGCTGAAAGAGCTGGGCTATTCGAAATGATCGCCCTTGTCCCGATCTCGTGGCTCTACGGGCTCGGAGTCGCAATCCGAAATAAGGCTTTCGATTACAGAGTATTGCGTATTCGCCACGTTGATGTTCCAGTGATTTCCGTTGGAAATCTTACCGCTGGTGGAACGGGAAAGACCCCTCTTGTGCAATGGATTGTGAGGCTCCTGCGTGAATCGGGGAAACGGGTTGGTGTCGTCAGCCGCGGATATGGCCGAGCAACAAAAGGGTTGATTGTTGTCTCCGATGGGTCAAAGGTGAACGTCGATGGCAAAAAGGGAGGCGATGAACCGGTGGAGATCGCAGAATCAAATCCCGGGACAATCGTTGTGGTGGGAGAGAATCGGGTTGAGGCAGCGAGGACAGCTTGTGCGATGGGGGCCGAAGCAATCGTCATGGACGACGGATTTCAACATCGTTACTTGCATCGCGATCTCAACGTGCTGGTTTGGAATGCGCTCGAACATCCGAAGGAAGCGCGCCTTCTGCCGGCTGGACGTTTGCGCGAATCGATTTCAGGAGCTCAGCGGGCAGACATCGTGGTTCTCACGCACAGCGACAATGATGCATCGGATGGGAAACTCAATCGATTTGCTGAATGGTTTTCGAAGAAGACGGTATCATGCCGGTATCGCGTGGATGGTGTGCGATCTCTTCTCGAGGACAACAGGATAATTGATTCTTTATCGGGAAAACGTGTGCTCGCGGCGAGCGGCATCGGATATCCGGACGGATTTCGTTCTGTGCTTCGAGAAGTTGGAATGGACGTGTTGAAACATATGAAGTTCCCGGATCACCATCTTTATCAAACGGCAGACATTGAACGCATCCTGAAAGAAGCGCAAGAAGCAGGTGCTGTAGCAATCGTGACGACCGAGAAGGATGCAATAAGGCTCAGAGCCATCGTAAGTGGGAGACCTGTCCATCCGCCTTTCTGTGCTGTCAGGATTAAGCCGGAATTCACTCATGGCGAAATGGAGCTTCGGGGGAGGATACTTTCTTTATGGGGGGAAGGAGACAATTGAAGGTCATCGGCATTAGCGACAATCTCGCGCCTCAAAAGTTTGTTCGGTATGAGAACTACGTGCGCAGAGGATTGCCGGACGCAACAATTGTACGATTGTCCGGAAACAACGGGACAGCCACGCTGGAGAATTGCAGCGCACTTGTCCTCACCGGGGGCGGTGATGTGCATCCGAAGTTTTATGATCGTATGGACGCATTCAACCTGATGGAGGATGTGAACGAAGCCAGAGATACCTTCGAATTCTCCCTCATCACGACGGCGGTCGAGCGTCGAATTCCGATTCTTGGCATTTGCCGCGGACTGCAATTGTTCAATGTCGCAATGGGAGGTTCTCTTCTTCCTGATATTGAAAGCAGCGGTTATCCGACGCACAAAGAGGGAAAACCTGTCGAGCGACGACATAGGATAATGCCGGTGGATGGAACTCGGGTGTCCACTCTACTCAGCGGCACGAATTGCGAAGTGAATACGCTTCATCATCAGGCAATTGATCGCTTGGGCAACGGATTGAAAGTATCATCAAAGTCAGCGGATGGAATCGTGGAATCCATAGAGTGGGAGGATGAAAAGAATTCCCCCTTTCTTCTTCTTGTCCAATGGCATCCTGAACGCATGAGGGACACGAATAGTCCGTGTGTTGTCGGTGTGCTCCGGAGTTTCGCAGAGGCAGTTCAGAGTCGGGTCAACTGATATTCTAACAACAACTACAGCATAATCATTTCGAGGATACAATGAGTAAGTACGTATATTTTTTTGGTGGTGGAAAAGCGGATGGCAAAGCGACAATGAAAGCGCTGCTTGGCGGAAAGGGAGCGAACCTGGCAGAAATGACGAATATCGGCCTTCCGGTTCCGCCAGGGTTCACCATCTCTACCGACGTGTGCACCTATTATTACAAAAACGGCGAAAGCTATCCGCGTGAACTGAAGAAACAGGTACTAGCCGCACTTGCCAAAATTGAAAAAAACATCGGACAGAAATTCGGAGATTCGAAAGACCCCCTCCTTTTGTCGATTCGTTCGGGCGCCCCTATTTCGATGCCGGGGATGATGGACACAATTTTGAACCTCGGGCTCAACGACGAAACGGTTGCGGGAGTTATCGCACGAACAAACAACCCCCGCTTTGCCTACGACTCGTACCGGCGCTTCGTGCAGATGTACGGCGATGTGGTGCTCGGGCTGAAGCCGGAATCGGAAGACGAAATCGATCCCTTCGAAGTGATCATTGATCGGAAGAAGAAAGAGAGGGGTGTCGTCTCCGACACGGATTTGACCGCGGATGACCTGAAAGAACTTGTCCGACTGTTCAAGGAGGAGATTCGCAATCGTAAGAAACAGGAATTTCCGGATGACCCGTATGATCAGTTATGGGGTGCGGTTGGTGCTGTGTTCGGCTCCTGGATGAACGATCGGGCAATCTCGTATCGAAAGCTCTATTCAATTTCCGAGAAACTCGGGACGGCTGTTACCGTCCAGTCGATGGTGTTCGGCAACATGGGTTTGGATTGCGGAACGGGTGTGTGCTTTACGAGAAATCCTTCGACCGGCGAGGATGAGTTCTATGGCGAGTATCTGATGAACGCGCAGGGGGAGGACGTCGTGGCGGGAACGAGAACGCCGCTGCCGATGGCGCAACTGGCAGTCGAAAGCCCGAAAATCTACAAACAGTTGATTCGGATTCGTAAAATTCTCGAAACGCATTATCGCGAAATGCAGGATTGTGAGTTCACTATTCAACAGGGAAAACTTTACATGCTCCAAACCCGGACGGGCAAGAGAACGGGATTTGCTGCCGTGCGTATCGCCGTTGACATGGTTGGGGAGAAACTCATCTCCGAGCAGGAGGCCCTGCAACGTATTGAACCAGACGCAATGAATCAGTTGCTTCGGCCGGTCTTTGATCACGAAGAAAAACAGAAAGCGATTTCGGGTGGCCGGCTCCTGGCCAAGGGTCTCAATGCCGGTCCCGGAGCGGCCAGCGGCAAAGTGGTGTTCAGCGCCCATGATGCGGAGCTAGAGAAGAAGCGGGGGGAAAGAGTTATCCTCGTCCGCATCGAGACCTCACCCGAAGATATCAAAGGGATGAATGCGTCTGACGGAATCTTGACAGCGCGTGGCGGCATGACGTCGCATGCCGCATTGGTAGCCCGACAAATGGGTAAGGTGTGTGTTGCCGGATGTGGCTCCCTGGAAATCGACTACACCCGTCGTCGCCTCTCGGTGGAAGGGAAAGTGGTCAACGCCGGGGAATACATTTCTATCGACGGTTCGACCGGGGAAGTGATTCTTGGCGAAGTACATACAAAACCTTCGGAAATCCTGCAGGTCCTAATTGACGGTTCACTCGATCCGAAGGCCTCCTCGGTCTATCAGCAGTACACGAAACTGCTTTCATGGGCTGACAAGTATCGACGGATGAAGATCAGGACGAACGCCGATCAGCCGGATCAGTGCCGGGTTGCGAACGCGTTTGGTGCCGAAGGAATCGGATTGTGTCGAACGGAACACATGTTCTTTGGCGGCGAGCGTATCGATGCCGTGCGGGAGATGATCCTCTCGAAAGACCTGGCCGGACGGCAAAAGGCATTGATGAAACTCTTGCCGATGCAGCGCGATGATTTTATCGGCATCTTCAGAGAAATGAAAGGAAAGCCGGTTACCATCCGGACGCTCGATCCACCGCTCCACGAGTTTCTCCCACACACGGAAAAAGAAATAGCGGACCTTGCGACGAAAATGGGCGTTTCGGTTGAGTACATCAATCATCGACTCGAATCCCTGCATGAGTTCAATCCAATGCTCGGACATCGCGGTTGTCGGCTCGGGGTTGTCTTCCCCGAAATTACCGCAATGCAGGCCCGGGCGATTTTCGAAGGAGTTGTCGAAGTAAAGAAGGAAGGGAAAACCGTTTTACCCGAGATTATGATCCCCCTGGTTGGTCACGTCAACGAGTTAAAGGACCAGGCCGGGGTCGTTCGCAAAGTTGCAGCGGAAGTGATGGAGAGTTCGGGAATGAAGTTTGACTACCAGGTGGGAACAATGATTGAGCTCCCCCGGGCAGCCCTGACTGCCGATGAGATTGCCACCGTTGCCGAATTCTTTTCCTACGGCACGAATGATCTCACACAAACAACCTACGGACTCTCTCGCGATGACGCCGGTCGTTTTCTCCAGGACTACTACGAAAAGAAAATTCTGGAGACCGACCCGTTTGCAACGATCGACACTGCGGGTGTAGGATCATTGATGGAAATGGGTGTTGCAAAGGGACGCGCAACGAGAAAGAACATGAAGATTGGCGTGTGCGGCGAACATGGCGGAGATCCCGCCTCCGTCGAGTTCTGCCACCGCATCGGTCTTGACTACGTCAGTTGCTCTCCGTATCGCGTTCCTATTGCTCGTCTGGCCGCGGCGCGCGCCGGTTTGGCTGACGGGCAGATGAAGAAGGCAAACGCACAGGCGCGGACATCGAAGAAAAAAAGGGTAGCGCGTACAAGGCCAGCCCGACGCAAACGATAACGTCCAATAGGTAGGAGAATGACTTCTATGAAACTTTCAGATTTTCGCTATCCGCTTCCTCGGAATCTGATAGCGAAGTTTCCAGCTCATCCGCGCGACAGCTCCCGGTTATTGGTCATGCATCGTGACACCGAAACCTTCGAAGACCTCAAATTCTCGGAAATCACGAGATTCTTCAAGAAGGGGGATTGCATGGTGGTGAATGAAACGAAGGTGTTTCCTGCCCGTCTGCTGGGTCGCAAAGAAAAGACGAATGCCAAGATTGAAGTTTTCCTGTTGCGGGAACTCAACAAGGATGACAACATCTGGGATGTGATCGTCGATCCGGCCAGGAAGGTCCGCATCGGAAACAAAATATTTTTTGACGAGGGTCGTTTGTGGTGTGAGGTCATTGATAATACAACGTCTCGCGGGCGAACGGTTCGGTTCAATGTCGAAGGTGATATCTATAAGATCATCGAACGCATTGGAAGGATGCCGCTTCCGTACTATATCAAGCGGGAACCAACGAAAAAAGACAAAGAGTCTTACCAGACTGTGTACGCGAAATCGATTGGTGCTGTTGCCGCGCCAACAGCGGGTCTTCATTTCACGAAGCGGCTCCTCAAATCCATCGAGAAGAAAGGCGTAAAAATCGTTCCGGTGGTCTTGCACGTTGGTCTCGGCTCATTCAGGCCGGTCGAGGTCGAGGATCTGACAAAGCACAAAATGGACTCGGAGTATTACGAGATTCCAGAGAGCACAGCGAATGCGGTGAACAGAACGATCGATCACAAAGGGAATGTTTTCATCGTGGGGACTAGCACCTGTCGGGCCGTCGAATCCAGCGTCACCACCGACGGACATTTGAAGGGAAATCGGGGATGGACGGATAAATTCATTTTTCCGCCGTATGAATTCAAGATTACCGACAGGTTGATTACGAATTTTCACATGCCCGAATCAACGCTCCTGATGCTTTCCGCCGCATTTGCCGGACGCGATTTCACGATGAAGGCATATAAGAAGGCCACGAAGCTGGGCTATCGGTTCTATAGCTACGGAGACGGAACGCTGATTATCTGATCGTATGTCTGGCAAGTACCTCTTTCTCATTCTCTTTAATATTCTCTTCGCGGCAGGATTTGTCTGGCTCTCGCGAAAGAAGAATCTTCTCTCATACTTCAGCGGCGGCCGCTGGTGGCTGACATGGCTTTCCGTCGGGGTCATAACCCTGATGGACGAACTTACCTCCATCTTTTATGCGCCAAGCGAGGCATTTCGATTTGAAGGGTACTATGCGATCGCGTTTCTCGTTATTACCTCCATCTTCATGCGCTTTGTGTCAACGCGGATGGTGGAGATTGCAGAGATTCTTGAACATCATGAGATCAAAGGAGGGGGAGCCTATTCGTTTTCCTATCTCGTCCTCGGTCCAACGGTGTCGTTCATCGCAGTTGCATCCCTTCTCGTGGTGTATGTTCTGACAGCCAGCATCTCCACCGTCAGCGCAATCGAGAATGGCCTTTCATTTATTTCCCTCACGTGGGTTCAAAAGCTCACCGTCGAGTTCCTTGTGGTCTGGGGAATCGCAGGATTGAATATTCTCGGTATTCGGGAAAACGCCCGTTTCACCTTCGGCGTATTCTCGATCGTTTGCCTGGTGCTGGTGACGCTCCTCGTTTCCGCATTGATCGACGCCTCTCCTGCTTCGTGGATGCAAATCGGGGACAGCTTCAAATATTCGGCGACGCGGGTTCAATCGGAAGGAATATTCGGCGGCTACTTTTTCATTATCGTTTGTATTTCGAGCTCCATTCTTGCCTACTCCGGGATAGAATCTGTCATTCAAACTGCAGGGCTTTTGAAGAGCTGGCGGGATATCAGTAAGGCATACATTTTTCTCGCGCTCACCATCGGGATCTACACTCCCCTCATCGCCGCCCTCGCTTTGAGTTCCGGCCTCGATCCCTTGAAATATGAAACGGATCTCATGACTGCGTTTGCAGCTTCCTTGAACGGACCCTGGTTCGGGCTTCTCGTGGGTGTCATCGCGTCGATTGCGTTGATGATGGCGGTGAACACCGCCTTTGTTGCGGCAAGCGAGCTGCTGGAGAGGGTGGCCCACCGGTATCAGTTCACCTGGTTCCTGAAGGTTAATCAACGTCAGGCGCTGGTGCGTATTCACATCTTCAATGCCCTGCTCTTCAGTACTGTTATTATCGTGACCGAGGGAAGTCAGGAGATTCTTGCCCAGATGTATGCGCTCAGCCTTGTGGCATCATTTTGCATTAGCCTCGGATCGCTCCTCATCTACCGATACTTCACAGGAACGAAAGAGATTCTCGCTTACAATACATCCAGGTTCGGAAGTCTTATCATTTTTGTGATTCTTGTGAGTTGTTTTGTGTACCTTGCGACGGTTCGGCCCTACGGCCTCGGTATGTGGGCGGGAGCGACCGGTGTTCTCCTACTGGTGGGGATTTTTGTAGCCCGCAATCGGGCTCCGGAAATTCAGCAGATTGAACAATCCGATACGCCCCTACAGATGATATTCTCCCTTGCCGACGCCCCGGGTGATACTGTCGATATCTATTTTCGACGACCCAATGAGGAAGTCCGCCAGGTCGATCCCGGGCTGGCATTTGTCAGCTTCTATTCGCCACGGGGGGGAATACCCCCACGCGCATCGCAGAACCATTTCCGCTTCGCACAATCGGGCCAGACGCTTCTCGACAGTATTGTAGAACTTCTATACGTCCTCAAGTACGAGATGCCACACAAGCAGATCACTCTACATTTTGGGTGGCCGCTTTCCTCCTGGCTTGACCGCTTTTCCAT
>QKGJ01000190.1 GCA_003251275.1 Ignavibacteria bacterium | reverse complement strand
TCAAATGGGGAACAATTCTCGAGATCGAGTCGTCCTTTGCCGTTGCAGGGAGGGCGATAACGGGAACCCCTCCTTCCGACCTCGCAGCGCCGCGGATGAAATCAAGCTGTCCGCCGAAGCCGCTATAAAACTTGTAACCAATCGAATCAGCACAGACCTGCCCCGTGAGATCGACTTGCAACGCCGAATTAATGGCCACCATTTTCTTGTTTCGGGCGATGGTGAATGGATCATTGGTGAATTGTGTTGGGCGAAACTCCATGAGTGGATTATTATCAATGAAGTCGAACAGCGCCTGCGATCCGAGTACAAACGACGTCACGATCTTCCCCGGCAGCAGCGTCTTTGCCTTGTTGGTGATGACCCCCGACTCTACCAAAGGAATAATTCCGTCCGAAATCATTTCGGAATGGATGCCAATATTCTTCCGATCACCGAGAAATTTTACCACGGCATCGGGAATTCGTCCGATACCGAGCTGCAGAGTGGAGCCGTCAGAGATGAGACTTGCGACGTGCGCTCCGATTCTCCGGTAGACCTCAATCTCTGCCGGGCTCTCGTCCCCATCCATCTGCGGAAGTTCTCGCAGCGGCGTGTTCACTTCAACCGCAAAATCAATCTCATTCAAGTGAATAAAACTGTCGCCCAACGTTCGGGGCATATTTGTATTGATCTGTGCAATCACAAAACGCGCGGCATCGGTTGCGGTGCGTGTGCATTCCACCCCGACGCCGAGACTGCAGAAGCCGTGTTCATCCGGAGGGCTCACCTGAATGAGCGCGACATCAACCTTGAACTGACCGCTCATGATGAGTGAAGGAATTTCTGAAAGAAAGACGGGCGTAAAGTCAGCCCTGCCCTCCCAAACCGCTTCCCGAACATTCCTTCCGATAAAGAATGCGTTGTGTCGGAAATGTCCCTTCATTTCAGGGCGGACGTACGCCGCCTCGCCGACACCGAGCAAATGACACACGAGCACGTTGTGCAACTCGTCTGATCGCGCGACCATAGCATCCACAAGAACTTCCGGGACAGCACAACCCGGATGGATGTATACGGTATTGCCCGACTGAATAACCGAAACTGCTTCCGCGGGTGTTACAAACTTCCTTGAGTATTGTGTCTTGATTGAATCTGTAATGATGTTATAATGCATTTAAGAGTCCTGATCATCTTCAAAGTAAATGTTGCTATGTTCTGACTGCGTTCAACGATGCTTCAAGATCCCGGATGATATCCTCCGGCCGCTCCAGGCCGATCGACAAACGGATTCCTCCCGGATTGAGCCCTCTGGCAACCTGTTCGCCCGGGGGAATTGCCGAATGCGTCATTGAACCCGGGTGTTCAATCAGCGTGCGGATATTTCCCAGGCTCACCGCCAGTGTGACGCAGTAGGAATTCTGTGCAACATGGTTGATAAACCTCTCGGCTCGATGCAAGCTCTCCTCCGGAGTTTTTCCTTTCATGACGAAATGCAGCATCGATCCCGGCGCGAAGTTTCCGTCATAATCAACCATCTGTCGTCGTGCAAGTTCAACCTGCGGAAACGACGCCAGTCCGGGGTATTGTACGCACTCGATTTGAGGTCTTTCCACAAGGGCCTTCGCGACAGTGAGCGCACTAAGTTGCATTTGACGCATTCGAACGCCGAGGGAAGGGAGCCCTTGCACAAGAACGGACCACGCGCTCCGTGGTGACAGTACGCCTCCGAAATCTTTTCGATAAAGCAGTAATCGGTCGTAGCTCCACCGAGGGCCGATCACCGCACCGCCAATGTCGGTTCCGAAGCCTCCTATTGCTTTCGTCAACGAGTGTACAACAAAGTCAATACCGTTCTGTATCGGACGTTGACAGTACGGTGTTGCAAAGGTATTGTCGACGACGCTGAATATTCGCTCTTCGGAGTCTCTCCGAGCGTTTGCTTCGGCGGCGATCTCCGCGATCGCTTTGAGATCAATCAACCGGAGAGTCGGATTCACGGGTGTTTCGCAATAGAGCACACGCGTTCGTTCGGTTAACGCCGATCGAATTTCATCCGGCGAGGAGAAATCGATGAACTTCACTCTTATCCCGAGGCGCGGATACCAGTTTTCCAACAAGGAATAGGTGCATCCGTACAACGTTCGATGAGCGATGATTTCACTTCCCGTCCCGGTAAGGATTCCGAGCACAGCTGACACTGCACCCATCCCGCTGGCATATGTTACGGCGACGTCCCCTTGTTCAGCAAAAGCGAGATTTTCTTCAAGCATATCCTTGTTCGGCTCACCGAGGCGGTCGTACACATAAATGGGTGCCTGGGATGTTATAGTGTTCCCGTCATGGGTGTGGGCAAATTCAGTGAATGCCTGTGCACCGCGTTGGGCGGAATCAAGTCGGAATGTTGCTGAGCCGGAAATAGGCGGCAGGACGTGATGACTGTAGTCCCAGTGTGGGTCCTGCGAGAGCCCATAGATCAGATGTGCTTCCGTTGAATAGCGATGTTTGGTCTTCTGTTCTTTCATTGCCAGTCATGTGTTGGCGATCAGAACATCCTCGAGCGGACGCCGTGGAGTTCGTGCAGGCTCGGTGAGAGAGTACCCAAGCCTCAACAAAATCTGGGGCCAGTTAGGCAGGCCGCACATATGACGCAACGCAATCCGGTATTCCGGCACCTCCACAGGCATGTTGAAAAAACTGGCCTGTAAGCCTGAAGAGACAGCGTAGAGAAGAATGTGTTCAAGAAGCTGGCCCGTATCCAGCCAGTGATCAATGCTGTCCTCACTATGGAGAACAACAAGCGCCGGCGCCTCAATACAAAGATGGAAATTACGCGCGGCAAAGATCTTCGGCGCGTCGAATGACTTCAATAACCAGGGCGCTGCCGCGCTTGCGATATTTCCCATGCCGAATGCCGCGCCCGGTATTCCATCGGGCCGTCGCGTTTCATTCAGGCGAATCCACTCAGCAAGCTCCTTTCGAAATTCCTGATCGCGATGCTGTTCTCCTTCTGCCATTGCAACAAGTTGTGCCACCTGCTCATTGAGTTCCGCTTCCGTGGAAATGAAGATGCTTGACCGGGTTGTCTGTGGCAGTTGTTCAATGCTGTTGACCACGCTTCGCGCAACGCGCGCTGCCAAGAACGGAGATCTATTGGTGTGCCTTTCCGTAATGACCGGAAAGAGCGATGCGAGGCCAGTGCGTGCTTCCCTCTCCCGCGAAAGGACCTCCACGACAGCCAATGCTTCCTCTTTGGAGGAATAATCCATGTATCGAATCAGGGTATCAAACCCGAAGTGATCGGCTGCGACACGCAGATTGAATATTGCCGCGCCAATCCCGATGATCAACTCCCGATCATTTGGGTCTACAACCGGAAGTCTCCGCTCATAGTCAGCGTACACCTGGATCAAGTTGGATTTGATTTCGACCTTCCAGGGCTGGGTATTGTAGCTGGAGGGAGCAAGAACGGC
>QKGJ01000172.1 GCA_003251275.1 Ignavibacteria bacterium | reverse complement strand
GTATCTTGTGGAAATTCATACGCGGAAAATACCACAAACCCCGCGAGGAGGAGCGGATCTTCATGTTCCTTGATATGAAATCATCGACCACGATTGCAGAGAAACTTGGGCATGACCGATTCTACACGTTGCTCAATGAACTCTTCCATGAGATTTCGCAACCGGTGCTTCAAACAAGAGCAGAAATCTACCAATACGTTGGAGATGAGGTGGTACTTACCTGGGAGGTTGAGCATGGACTTGAGGATTCGAATTGCCTCAGGGCATTTTTCATGTTCCAGGAAAACATGGTCAGAAATGCCAAAAATTACCTCAAAACTTTTGGGGTGACCCCGGAGTTCAAAGCCGGATTGCATATCGGAAAAGTGATCAGCGCCCAAATTGGTGACCTGAAGCGGGAGATCGTTTACAACGGTGATGTGCTTAATACGACTGCGAGAATTCAGGATGAATGCAAGATATACCACCGGAACTTGCTCATTTCAGGAGACCTTATGAAACGGCTCGATCAGATGAATGGCTTTCAATGGGAAAGAATGGATGCCGTAACACTTCGCGGTAAGGAAAAAAAACTGGAGCTTTTCAGTGTGGTGGATCCCCGAAAATAAAACTCCGTCGAAGAGATCGGTATTTTATCCTCCGCTCACCGCAGCCAGCTAAACGCAGATCCGTTGTGTAACGAGCTTTCCGCCACCGAGAGCTTGAACAGCTTTACGGAATTTTCGTACATGATCTTCTTGCTATCCTTCTCGGGAATTTTCAAATCCTGCATGAAGTTAATGTAGGATTCCATAGAAGAAATCGGCCAGTCGGTTCCGAAGAGCACCTTGTCCGGCTGCACGCCGAACAGCAGCATCTCCTGTAATTGCTTCCGCATGTAACTTTCGAAACGGTCGCTGAAGTTCCCCAGCACCAATCCGGAAATGTCCGTGTACACGTTTTTGTTTTTGTACACCACCTCCATGCAATCCCGTATCCACGGATTTCCCACATGGCAAATCACAAAATTGACATTGGGGTGATCGACCGCAACATCGTCAATATGCAGAGGGTGTGAGTACTTGATCTTACCTTTCGGGGTGTAGGTATCGCCGGAATGGATCATCACGGGCACATTGCATTCTTCCGCCAATTGATAGATCGGTCGAAGTTTTTGGTCAAACGGATAATACGGCTCGTACCCCGGATAGAGTTTCAGTCCTTTCACTACTCCTTCGTTGATGTATCCGCGGATTTCTTCCAGAAGTTCGGGAGTGAAACCGGTAATGCTGATGCCTGCGACGATGAAGACGTTCTTCAGGTCTCGGGTCGCTTCAACAGCGCGGCGCGTGGAGGGGCGTCCTACGGTGTCCTTGTACGACGTAAGTACCAGTGCGAGATCGATGCGGTTTCTCCGCATCTCCAGTTGGAGCTTGTCAATACATTCTTTGATGGAATCTGTTTCTTCATTATGGTAATTGTTGATGTGCGTGTGGCAATCAATGATCATCTATCGTTTCCAGAGCTTTTCAAGAATATGCGCTGCCCACTCTCTTCCTCCTAAGCCGAATGCAAGAGCGAGAGCGAGACAGAGTGCACCAAAAGCAATTTGGAAGGCGGATACCAGTATCGCTCCACCGATCGAGAGCTGCTCCAGTGCAACGGAGATGACAAAAACCATGACAGCATATTGTCCGATGGCGGAGATTATTTCGGCGCCACCAATGCCAATATTGGATAGATACGCAACGGAAAGGCCCTTGAAAAATTTCGCGAACATCGTTCCGAAGATCAGCACCAGAACCGCCACAAGGACATTGGGGATGTATAGGACAATACGCGTGAAGAGAACTTGCGCCGCCTCGAGTCCAATACTGTGAAGCACCGCCAGCATGATTGAAAACATCACAAACCAATAGATGATATTTGCAATGATGGTGACAGCCGTGTAACGAACTCCTCCCTTCAAGAGAAAGTCTTCGATGCCTGCCTTTTCCGCCATCACATCGAGACGAATAAGCTTTAGAAATTTCGTTGTAAGTCTCCGGATGAGTTTTGCCACAAGCCAGCCGACAAGCAACAAAATCAAAGAAACAATCACCCGGGGGAGAGTGTCACTCATTTGCACCCAGAACTCCTGCAGCGAAGAGAAAATTCCGTTTAGCAATTCCATGGATTATCCAGGTCTTATACAAGAATTTGGCAAAACCGGCATCAAAGTAGAAAAAAAGAGAGGGGTTGTCAAATCCTCTTCGATTGGTTGCCGAGATCAAATGATCCGCTCTTGAGATGAAGATCGCGTTGCGGGAACGGGATGACAACACCGTGCTGGTTGAACTTTTCGTTGATCGCAAAATTGAGATCGCTGAAGAGTTTTCCCTTGTTGTGAATCCTTGTCGCGCTCCACACGCGCAATTCAAACAGCAATGCACTGTCACCAAACTCCATGAACCGAACAACCGTTTGGGGATGTTCAAGTACATCCGGATTTTCTTTTGCGACCTCAAGGAGGAGTCGTTCAACGAGTCGCGTGTCCGTACCATACGCAACACTGACTGGAATCTTGAATCGAACGTTCTGATCCGTATAGCTCCAGTTGATGACGTTCTCTGAAATAAACTTCGAGTTCGGGACGATGATCGCAATGTTATCATTGGTCACGACGGTCGTACTCCGCGCCCGCACCTGCACCACGCGTCCCTCCACTTGTCCCACTTCAATACGGTCCCCCACCTTAATCGGCCGCTCAAACAGAATGATCAGTCCGCTGATGAAGTTATTCGTAACGTTCTGTAGACCGAAGCCAACGCCGATACCGACTGCGCCCGTCAGCACGTTCAACGCGGTGAGATCGATGCCGGTAGTCTGCAAAATGATGATCAGACCGAAAAAGAGCATGATATACTGAACGATATTGCCGACCGCCTCTCGAGCGCCTGTTTCCAGTTTCTGTCCACGCCCAAGGAATTTTACCAGCCAGCGGCGTATTTTTCCAGAGACATAAATCAGAACAGAGACCAGGACAACAAGATAGATCAGCGTCCACACAGTAAGCTGCACATTCCCCAATGTCATGAGAGGGATGGAGAAGAAATCTTTGATATCCTTGTAAAAGAGTCGCAATGCTTCCATCAAATAATCCTAATGAGTTAGTGGCCAGAACAATGGGATACAGATCGTTCCCAATAACCAGAATAATAAACTTAAGGGTGTCCCCACCCGTACAAAATCCTTGAATGTATAACGTCCTGCATCATAGATCATAGTATTCGTTTGATAGCCAACCGGCGTTAAGAAACTGGAGCTCGCCCCGAAGGCAACGGCAATGAGGAAGGGGCGCGGATCCACCTCAAGCGCAGCTGCCGTTGAAATAGCAATCGGCGCCAGAAGGGCGGCCGTTGCATTGTTCGAAAGAATGCTTGTCAGAAGCGTTGTGAAGAGGAGGAATGCCGAAAGCACAATCACCGGGTGTTGATCTCCGAACACCTGCAACA